>SKJA01000029.1 GCA_007116105.1 Candidatus Izemoplasma sp. | reverse complement strand
GCGCTCACAATGAACCAGGCATGCGAATCGCCTGTGAGTCTTTAAAAACATATTTTCCTAACAAAAAAATCATCTCTATCTTCACCGCGATGAAAGATAAAGATTACACACCCATGCTTGAAATTCTTGCAGCAGTATCGGATGAAATGATACTGACACATATAGAGTATCCTCGTTGTGAACAAGCAACCACCCTGCATGCTTTAGCGCCGCATTCAAACAAAAGTGTCGTGACCAATCAAGATGCGTTGTTAAACATTATAAAAGAGCGGCATGACGCTGTAATTTTCATTACGGGATCGCTTTATTTGATTAGTGCATTGAGACCCTATTTAAGTGCTTAGTTCGTTAACAAACCAATAGTGTGATTCAGGAAAGGGGGAACGGTGATGCATCAAATTGATAATCCTAAGCTTTTTGGTGATCGTCTTTTAGCGTGGTACGCAACACACAAACGTTCCTTACCTTTTCGCGATGTCTATAATCCTTACTACACCCTTGTCAGTGAACTTATGTTGCAGCAAACACAAATGGAGACTGCCGTGCCTTACTTTATCAGGTTTGTCGAACGGTATCCTACCGTATGTGATTTAGCGCGAGCCTCGATTGAGGATGTTCTAAAGCTTTGGGAAGGTCTTGGGTATTATCGACGCGCCCATCACCTGCATGAGGCCGCAAAAACAGTGTGTGATGTGTATCATGGCACATTCCCTAAAGACCTGGCTTTGATTGAATCACTGAAGGGCGTAGGCCGCTATACGGCACGGGCCATTCATTCCATTGCGTTCGAACAGCCCTCAGTGGCGGTCGATGGCAATGTCTTAAGAGTCATGACACGCGTGTTGCGTTATGATGCGGATGTCATGAAAGAACAGACAAGACGGACCATTGAAACTGTGTTGGAACCCGTCATTCAACACCAAAAACCCAGCGACTTTACCCAAGCCATGATGGAACTTGGCGCAACCATTTGCCAGAAAAAACCACAGTGTGAACGGTGTCCCCTTCAAGCCATGTGTGAGGCTTATGCACAAGGTGATCCGTCGGCTTATCCAGTCAAGTCTGTCAAGAAAGATAAAATCAGAAACGCGGTGCAGGTTTTTGTGTATGCTGAAGACGACCACTATTTGCTCGTGCAAAGACCAGATAATGGTTTGCTTGCGAACCTTTATACCTTCTGGCAAGATGAAAATGACTTTGAAACGGCCGTAAAAAACTTTGAGCAAACTTATGGTGTCAACGTTGTGCATCATCAAATCTTAACCACCTTCAACCATGTTTTTTCTCATGTGGTTTGGGAGATGACGGTCCATCTAATTTCAACGCAACATCCAGTGCGTGCTAAACTTTACGATTTAACGACGTTTCCGTATGCGATAGCAAAAGCACATTTAAAGATTCGCGAGATATTGTTAAAGTAAATCAACCTCCTCCGTTTATCAGTAACGTAAAGGAGGTTGTTATTATTTTAACGATTCGTGAGTTACCTGAAAATGAGCGTCCGCGTGAGCGCTTCATGCATTATGGGAAAGAAGCGTTGGCCATCCATGAACTTATCGCCATCATTTTAAGAACCGGAAGCAATCGACAATCGGTTTTAAGCCTCGCCCAACTCGTCTATCAAAAATTTCGTTCGATGCGGACCATTTCACAAACGTCCATTCAAGATTTAATGACCATTCAAGGCATTGGTGAAGCCAAAGCGATTCAGTTGTTGGCCGCTTTAGAGCTAGGACGTCGGATGCATTTAGAACACTTTAGTGAACAGCCTTCCTTACATTCACCACAAAGTGTCTATCAACTCATGCACGATGAGGTCAACATGTTAAACCAAGAGCACTTTTATGCACTTTATTTAGACACGAAAGGCCATCTCATTCAAAAACAATGTCTCTTCGTTGGATCATTGAATGCTTCTCTTGTGCATCCTCGAGAAGTTTTCAAGTATGCGGTCACACATTCGGCGGCAGCCATCATCGTCGTTCACAACCATCCTTCTGGTGATCCCACACCTTCATTAAGTGATCTAAATGTCACCAAAGTGCTAGCTGAAGCCGGACGAATGATGGAGATTAGCATACTCGATCACATCATCATTGGGAAGGGCCGCTATCATTCGTTTAAAGAAGCGAAACAAATGCCTTAAATATCGTATTTTTTGCTTTACAAAGCTACTGGGTTCCGCTATAATATGCAAGGTTGTATAGGACTTTAACATTGACAAATAGACAAGCATTTGGTAAACTGTTAAAGCTAGCAGCATACCGCACAGATAGGGTCTTCAAGCGCTTAGGCCACCCTCATGGCGAGTCTTATTATTAGAGGAGGTGCTCACACATGTACGCAATCATTGAAACTGGTGGAAAACAAGTTCGTGTCAGCGAAGGTCTTGACATTTATGTTGAGAAAATCGACGCTGAAGCAGGCGAAACAGTATTCTTAGACCGTGTGCTTATGGTCGGCGGCGAGAAAGCTCAAGTTGGCGATCCATACGTCACCAATGCAAAGGTCGAAGCGACCGTTGTTAAACACGGAAAACAAAAGAAAATCATCGTCTTCAAGTACAAACCTAAAACAGGTTACAAGCGCAAACAAGGCCACAGACAGCCTTACACAAAATTAAACATTGTCAAAGTTCACGCCTAACGCGTGAAACACTCATAGGAGGTGACCAATTATGATGTTATTTAACGTAACAATGATGCCCTTATACGCATCGAAAAAGGGTACTGGTTCAACGAAAAACGGTCGCGATTCTGAGTCGAAACGTTTAGGTGCTAAATTGGCTGATGGTCAATTCGCAAAAGCAGGAAGTATTATTTATCGTCAACGCGGTACTAAAGTACATCCTGGTGTAAACGTTGGCTTAGGTAGTGATGACACGCTATTTTCAAAAGTGGACGGTATCGTTCGTTTTGAGCGTATCGGTCGTGATCGCAAACAAGCGTCAGTTTATCCTGAATAACACTCAAATGGCAAACGAAGCGTTTGCCATTTTTTTTTGCTAAGCGTATAATAACGATAGACTATCTAGGAGTTATGCCCGTGATTCGATTAGCGACTACCCACGATTTGATTGCGATTGATTCCCTCGCCGTGAAGACGATTCAAGCCATGCACGCGGAGGGACTTTTTCAATGGTCTTTAGCCTATCCCAGACAGTCGCATTTTCACATCGATATTGAACAGGGTGTGTGCTATGTCTATGTTCAAAACGGTGAGGTTCTTGGTGTCATGAGTGTGATGCCCGAACGGGAAGACAGTTACCGTGAGATTCAATGGATTAAAAAAGACAGTCTAGTCGTTCATAGACTGATGGTTGATCCAAGTACCCGTAGACAAGGCATTGCAAAATCACTGATTTTGTTCGCTTACGAATTAGTGTCGGATAAATCGCTTCAATCGTTAAAAATTGACACGCATCCTAACAATTTGCCGATGCGAAGTCTATTAAAATCACTACACTTTGTTGAACTGGATTTCCTTCATGGCATTCATCGTATTGCTTATGAGCGGGTACATCATGATTTGGCCTTAACGAAGGTGTTGATTTTTGGAAACTCTGGTACAGGAAAAACAACGCTTACCAAGCAATTAAGTAAAAAACGTAATCTTGCCGCTTTACCGTTAGATAGTGTGTACTGGCTCCCTAATTGGCAAAGTCTCCCAGATGAGACATTCACACGCAAAGTGGATGATTTCATGCGCTCCAACGATCGCTTCGTAATGGATGGCAATTATATGCGAAGCGCCTCGCTACCTAAACGACTTGAAGCAGCGGATACTTTAATCTTCTTAGATTATGAGTTGAATGTTGCTCTGCAAGGTGTTAAGCAACGCGAAAAAGAATATCGACACCGTTACCGCACGGATATGGCGGAGGGGTGTATCGAAAATGTTGATCAAGAATTTCTCAGTTATATTGTTGAATTTAATAAAAAAAGAAGACCAGCATTACTAAGACTTCTAAACTCACATGAACGCACGAAGTGCTGTTATGTGTTTCAAACCCGAGAAGCGTTAGAAAATTGGTTAAACTCAATTAAGGATGTGTCGTATGTTCGTCGATCTCGTAACAATTAAATGTGCTAGTGGTAAAGGTGGCGATGGCATCGTCGCGTTTCGCCGTGAAAAGTATGTCCCAAAAGGTGGTCCAGCAGGTGGCGATGGTGGACGTGGGGGTCACATAGTGTTTGAAGGGCATGAAGGCCTTTCAACGCTTTTAGACTTGCGCTATAAAAAACATTTCCAAGCCGAAGATGGAGAATCGGGTAAGCCGAAAAAAATGCACGGTAAGACAGGCGATGATCTTGTCATTAAAGTGCCCATCGGGACCACGATTTTTAATCATGAAGACAACAAAGTTCTTGCGGATATTACGGAACACATGCAGCAAGTTAGAATCCTAAAGGGTGGCCGTGGGGGTCGAGGGAACGTGAAGTTTGCGACCAGTCGCAACACCGCTCCTGAAATTGCTGAAAAAGGTGAGCCTGGAGAAAGACTTGAGCTTCGTTTAGAACTTAAACTGCTTGCGGATGTTGGTTTACTTGGGATGCCAAGCGTGGGGAAAAGCACCTTAATCTCAAGCATTTCCGCATCCAGACCTAAAATTGCTGATTATCCTTTCACAACACTGCAGCCTAATTTGGGCGTGGTGGGGGTTCAAGATGGACGTTCATTTGTGGTCGCAGATTTACCAGGATTGATTGAAGGCGCCTCAATGGGTGCCGGCTTAGGATTGCAGTTCTTAAGACACATTGAACGGACTCGCGTGCTACTTCATGTGATTGACATGGCATCTCTTGAGGGGCGTGATCCTTATGAAGACTATCAAGTCATCATGAACGAACTAACCTCATACGGACATCGTTTGAATCAACGTCCGATGATCATTGTTGCCAATAAAATGGATTTACCTGAAGCCCAAGAAAACTTAGAAAAATTCAAATCACACTTTGATGACGAGACCACCATTGTTGCCATCAGTGCTGCAACCAAAGACAACATTGAGTTGTTGCTGTATAAGACAGCGGATTTATTAGAACAGACTAAATCATTTGAACTGTATTTAGAAGATGACTATGCAGAACATGTCCTCTACAAGTTTGATGAAGAGGAAGCAAAAGCCTTTGACATTCAGCTTGCGGAAGATGGCATTTATGAAGTGGACGGTTTCCAACTCCGGAAGATGTTTGAAATGACCGATTTTTCAACCGACCAATCGGTTAAACGGTTTGCGCGCCAACTAAGAAGCTTAGGCGTCGATCAAGCCTTAAGAGAAAAAGGTGTTAAAGATGGTGAAACGGTCAGACTGTGTGGCTTAGAGTTTGAGTTTATCGATTAAATAGGAGGCGCTTATGTATCAATATCTTAAAGGTTTAGTGACGGAAGTCAACCCACAAGGCATCACCTTAGATGTACAAGATGTTGGTTATTTGCTTGTACCTCCCAACCCATTTGATTTTACGGTGGATGAGCGATATTTAGTCTTTGTTTATTTCCACGTTAAAGAAGATGCCCACACGCTCTATGCTTTTAAGACACGAGATGAAAAGCGGCTCTTTGAACAACTCTTAAGCGTCAAAGGAATCGGACCGAAAAGTGCTTTGGCTGTCTTAGCTAGTGCACCCGTAAACGACATTTTAAGAGCCATCGAATCAGGCGATGCTAAATACCTAAATCGCTTCCCTGGCATTGGCCCTAAAGCAAGTCAACAAATCATCTTAGATTTAAAAGGCAAGATTCAAGTGGGAGAAATCACCTTGAAGAGTTCACAACGACTCAGCGAAGTGAGCGATGCCTTGAAAGCCCTTGGTTATAAGGTAAAAGAAATTGAGGGATTACTTAACGGTCTAGATCCTAAGAAGGATACAGCCACATTGATTAAGGAAGCACTTAAAAAGATTGCATAAAAAAAGCGAGGACAACCGTCCTCGCTTTTAAATTACGCAAATTGTTGAGTATAAAATACTTTCATTTGTTCGTGGTCGAACCGATTGCCAAGACTCAACATCAATAAGATGCGTGCTTTGGGTCCTGCAAGGTCACCACCCATAATAGCACCCGCTTGAACAAGGTCTTTACCGCCACCGGGATAACCGTACGTATCCAGAACACGTCCGCTGACACATCGCGACACAATCACCACCGGAATACTTGCATCCTTATATGCTTGAATCCACGGCATGACATTGGGGGGAACATTCCCACGACCCAAAGCTTCGATAACGATGCCGTTTATCCCTTGCTGAAGATAAAACGCCAGCACACTTGGATCGAATCCTGTGACCATCTTAAGTAAGGCTACATCGGGTTTAAAGATGTTTTTAAGTTTGATAGGATATTTAATGGTTCTTGATCGATAGTATAAAACTTCTTCATCATCGATGATTCCCAAAGGACCGAATGAGAGCGTTTTAAATGTATCCAGGTTAAGGGTATGAGTTTTAACAACCTCTGAGGCCGCATGGATTTCATAGTTCATGACTACGAGGACACCTTTGTTTAATGAACTTGGTGAAGAGACCACTTGAATCGAAGAAACCAAGTTAGTCAAACCATCGTAGCCGAGCTCACTCGCATTCTTCATCGAACCGGTCAACACCACAGGTTTAGAAGAGTCGATGACGAGGTCAAGATAAAATGCAGTTTCCTCGAGTGTGTCAGTTCCATGAGAAATAATGACACCTAAGACCTCAGGATCTTGCAACTGGTCAATTGTTTCAGACGCCAATTTTTGCATCAAGTTGGGTGTCATCGAAGGACTAGGAATCATAGAAAATTGAATGCCAACTAAATTAGTGTAGTTGGTGACATGCTGTAACTTAGAAATAATCTCGTCGGCAGACAAGGAGGGTACGACCCCTTTTGAACGATCGTAAACTTCCATAGAAATGGTTCCACCAGTAAAAATTAAAACAACTTTTTTCATTTTTTTTACCTCGATTAAAGAAGACATTAGAATAGATTGCCTATCATCCTATAGAAATAGGTGACGGTACAAATTATACTAGGCAACGAAATGGTAATGGACAATGATAGTCTAGATTCACATTTTAGGTTTTTGGATTTATAGCAACTTAGCAAGAGAATAAGTGATGCCATATCTTTTAGACATTTACACATAAATAAACTGTATTCCCTTATCTAAGACATATATTCATGTTAACATAATATTTATTATAGGAAGTAATTGATGAAATTAGCTACCCCCTTTATTCGTTATCTAAAAGGGGGTTGACTATCTTCTTTGTTATGTTTACGTGGGTTCATACGTTTCGTTCGGTCATTAAACATACTCATTATTAATTTTTGACTATGAATGTTAGCGATACTACTTCTGTCTTATTTTTTATATGATTTCATTTCTTAAAAACTCGCTTTTGAGCTTGTTTGATGTTGATATACCCTTATTTTAATAAACGCGCTTAGAATTGAAATTTCACGGTTTCTGTTTGAACGTCAATTTCTCAATAATCTCTAAGTTCCAATCTTTCAAAATTTGCAATGCCTCTAACATGGTTTGATCTGTTAACAATTCTGGTGCATGTGCATCGGAACTTAGAATGATTTTTGGATTATACTCACGAGCGATATCCCAAAATTCTTTTCTTGGATAAGGGTATCGTTTCCCTTGTGAAGTTTGCTTGATTCCCCGCCGAATTCCATTCGCATTAAACTCAAGAGGGACATCCTGGTCAATCGCTGTTTCGACAATCATGCGTGTTGCTGTTTCACATGCTTCATCAAAAGTGTCATACCCACACATGAATAAATCTGGATGAGCGACCATCGAAAAATATCCGGTCTTTAAGGCTGCACAAACATCTTCCGCATATTGCAAAACATGTTGTGGTTG
>SKJA01000064.1 GCA_007116105.1 Candidatus Izemoplasma sp. | reverse complement strand
GCGTTGGGATAAAGCGCCTCAAGAGGAAGGTTTTTGAGGGTTCAGTCAACCCTGAACGATTTTTTTATGAAAGCGCACACAGAAAGTCATAAAATTTGGTAGAATAAAGTCATGTTATGACAAGGAGGCCACTATGATTATTGGTGTCATCAAAGAAACACACCCTCAAGAACAACGGGTCGCACTCATTCCGATGCATGCGGCGGTGCTTCAAAAACAAGGCTTCAAGGTGATGGTGCAAAAAGGCGCTGGGTATGCGGCGGGGTATCCCGATGAGCTGTATCTAGAGCGCGGCATCACCGTGCTAGAGAGTGCACAGGCGGTGCTTGAACAAGCCGATCTATGGTGCGCCGTTCGCGCCGGTGCAGCCCATCCTACAGGGATCGAACTGTTGGACGCATTGAAACCCAAGACGACGATCATCGGACTGTTAGAACCTTACGCCCCTCATCCTAGTTTTGAGGTGTTTGAAAAACAAAAACTGACCTCTTTTTCGATGGAGCTCATCCCCCGGACAACACGCGCTCAAAGCATGGATGTCTTGTCTTCGATGGCCAATTTGGCTGGGTATAAAGCGGCCATTTTAGCTGCTCAATACAGCCCGAAAATGTTTCCGATGATGATGACGGCGGCAGGCACGATTGTGCCTGCGAAAGTGTTCGTCTTAGGGGTTGGTGTGGCCGGCTTACAAGCCATTGCGACCGCGAAGCGTTTGGGTGCGGTGGTCAGTGCGTACGATGTTCGTCCGGAAGTGAAAGAACAAGTCGAATCGCTCGGGGCGAAGTTTGTGGTCTTGGACTTAGAGAGTGCTCAAGGCGAAGGGGGCTACGCGAAGGCGATGGATCAGGCCTATTACGATAAACAGCGAGCCTTACTCACGGACGTCGTTCAAGAGATGGATGTGGTCATCACGACCGCCAACATTCCGGGTAAAAAAGCTCCGATTTTACTCACGCAAACGATGGTGGAAGCCATGCCTAAAGGCAGTGTCGTCATTGACCTTGCCGCAGAGCGTGGAGGGAACTGTGAGCTCACCAAAGCCGGCGATGTGATCGACCATCAAGGGGTTAAAATTGTCGGTGTTGAAAATGTGGCGAGCACGCTCGCGTTCAACGCTTCTAGTCTTTATTCTAAAAATATGATCACCTTCATTGAAAACTATCTTAAAAAGTCAGAAGCAGGTTTTACCCCTCAAAAAGAAGACGACATTGTGCTCGGTTCGATGTTGACGGATGAGGGCAAGTTGGTTCATCCTCAAGCCTCCGCTTGGGTGAAAGGAGTGACGTCATGACGATTATTTATTTGATTACGATTTTTGCGATGGCGGTCTTTTTAGGGGTTGAACTGATCACTAAAGTGCCCGCGACCTTACACACCCCATTGATGAGTGGGACCAACGCCATCAGTGGGATTACGATCGTGGGCGCCGTGGGTATTTTGCTCACCGGCGTGCCATTGAGTGACTTTGGTTGGCTCGGGCTGATGCTGGGTGGGCTGGCGGTCTTTTTAGCCACCATCAATGTCGTTGGAGGCTTTGTTGTGACCAACCGCATGTTACAGAAATTTAAAGGGAGAAAATCCTCATGATGGCATACGAGACGCTGGCGACTTTAAAAGATGTGTTGGTCGCATTACTCTATTTAACCAGTGCGATTTTCTTTATCGTAGGCATTAAACGCCTAGCGCACCCCAAACATGCGCCTCAAGGGAACTTTTTAGGTGCCATGGGGATGCTCATTGCGTTTGTGACGGCGTTCATTGACTTTGGCATCACGGTGGATGTCGCCGGGGAAACGTTACGCTTTGAAAGCGGCTACTGGGTGGTCATCTTACTGGCTGTGCTTTTAGGCGCAGTGGTGGGTGTGGTCAGTGCAATCAAAGTTCAAATGACCTCCATGCCACAAATGGTGGCCATCTTTAACGGGTTTGGCGGCCTTGCTTCGCTCTTAGTCGCAGGGGTGTATTATCAGTTAAGCTTGATTGAAGGCGCACTGGAAACCACCGCGTTGATTGCGACTGTGTTTTCGGGGCTGATCGGAGCCATCACGTTTACCGGTAGTTTCATTGCGTTTAGTAAGCTCCAAGGGTTAAAAATCATTCCCGATAAACCGGTCACGTTTAAAGGGGATTTAGCGTTTAAATTGATGTTGCTTGCGCTTTTATTGGCGCTTGGCGTGCTGTATGTTTTAGACCCCTCGTTGGCACTTTATTGGGGCATCGTTATGGGTGGCTTTGTGCTTGGGTTGTTCTTAGTCATTGGCATCGGCGGTGCCGACATGCCGGTGGTCATTGCCTTGCTTAATGCTTACTCAGGGTTAGCCGCTGCGGCGACAGGCTTTGTGTTAAGCAACACGGTGCTCATCATTTCGGGGTCACTCGTTGGCGCCAGTGGCATCATCTTATCGGCGATCATGTGTAAAGCGATGAACCGATCGCTCACGAACGTTCTTTTCGGTGGCTTTGGTGGTGTGGCTTCGAGTTTAAGCGACGACGATGTGTATGCAGGCAAAGTTAAGTCCACCTCAGCTGAAGAAGTTGCGATGATTTTAAAAGGGGCTCAACGCGTGGTCATTGTCCCAGGCTATGGAATGGCGGTTGCGCGTGCGTCTTCGGCCGTTAAACAACTGTCCGATGCGCTTGAAGCCGACGGCATTCAAGTCACGTTTGGGATTCATCCAGTGGCTGGACGGATGCCTGGTCACATGAACGTGTTGCTCGCAGAAGAAAGCATTGCCTATGAGAAACTGTTGGATTTAGACACCATCAACCCACAGTTTTCATCCACCGATTTAGTGTTGATTTTAGGTGCCAATGACGTGGTAAACCCGTTGGCACGCGACCCTCAATCGCCGATTGCGGGCATGCCGATTCTGAACGTTGATGAGGCAGGAACGTGTGTGGTCATTAAACGCTCCTTAGGCTCAGGTTTTGCCGGTCTCCCCAACCCATTGTTCGCTTTAGACAACACCTTGATGCTCTTTAGCGATGCGAAAAAAGCGGTTGAAGAAATGGTGCGTGCGTACAAAGAGCTTTAAACGTTTGTAAGTCTTAGGTCGTCTTTTCAAAGCCTACGAGGCCGTTGCCTCGTAGGCTTATTTTTATGGAACCAGCTTGCAAAGAGTATGCTATAATGCGGTTGATGACACTTTGCAAAGGAGCACTTCATGTCTAAAAAAGGGTATTGCCGTGCCGTGGGTCAAGCCATTCATGACCCACACGACCGCCCGATCGTGTTTGAAGGGGTCGGGATTGGTGCATGGTTATTGATAGAAGGGTACATGATCGAAAGCAGAGGGCCCATCGACCGTCCTAGACGGTTTGAAGCGCATCTTCAACAGAGGGTGGGTCACGCCTTCACCGCAGACTTTTTAAGGCGCTGGCGCCAGACGTTTTTTACCGCTGAGGATGTGGCTTACTTAGCACACATGGGCTTCAACATGATTCGCATTGCACTGGATTATGAGGTCTTTTTTGAACCGAGTGAGCGCCACACCACGCTCACCCTCAAGGAAGACAATTTTGCGTTGTTAGACGCCATTTTAGACGCCTGTGAAACCCATGAGGTGTATGTGATTTTGGACTTGCATGCGGCTCCCGGGGGTCAAACGGGCGCGAACATTGACAATTCTCAAAACGATACCCCTGCGCTGTTTATGAAGACTCTGTATCAAGACCAAACGGTCTTTGTTTGGCAGACGTTCGCCAAGCGTTACGCTCTACGCAGCGTGGTGGCGGCGTATGATTTGCTCAACGAACCGCTGCCAGAATGGTTTCACCAACACAACCCACAGCTCATGCCTTTTTATGAGCGTCTGATCGACGCAATTCGGTCGATCGATCCCCATCATATGATCACGCTTGAGGGACTGCATTGGTCCACCGATTGGTCGTGTTTTAAAACGTTTAAAGATGACAATCTTTGGTTACAGTTTCACAAGTATTGGAGTGCTCCTGACCAAGAAAGTCTTGCGCCATACTTACAGGGTCGAGCCCATCACAACCGTCCCATTTTGATGGGTGAAGGTGGTGAAAACAATCTTCCTTGGCTGAGTGCTGCGTTTAAACTTTACCGCCAAAAAAACATCTCCACCGTCTTTTGGACCTATAAAAAAATGAACGCAACCAACGCCTTAAAATCGTTCGCAAAACCACCCTTGTGGGACGCGTTTTTAGAAGGGACTTTGGATAAACAACGCAGTGTTCAAGTGCTTGAGACGTTGCTTGAAAACATCACCTATGACAACACCACCAGTCTGAAGGAAACGGTCAATGCGCTCAAAAACCAAAACAGTTTCAGCGTGTGGGCCCACAGTTATGATACGTTGGGTCCAGGGGTGAGTTTTAAGGTGCACACCCACCACCTTGCAAGCTACCGAACAGACGATGGTGTCGCCATTGTCAACCGTGAGGGTGCGGTCGTGACACCCAATTTTTGGCATCAAAAAGGCGAAAGTGTGGCTGAAAAAGACCGGCTCTATGTTAGACTGAATGCGGGTGAATGGGTCAAGTACAGCTTTCACACCACCAAGGAAGTGAGCCGTGTGCTCATCGAAATCACGACCCTTCATGGGGGCGCACTTGAAGTCTTTGTCAACGACCAACCACTCCCCTTAAGAGGTCTCAGTGTGTTTGTCGATCAGCCCCAAGCATGCAATGAAGTAAAACTTGTGGCGGTGTCCACAACGTTCATCGAAGGTCTACGCTTTACAGCGCTCGATTCACACGGACACTTTGTGTCACGTTAACTCATCGATAGGAGATGTCATATGATTCAACTCATTCAAACCAAGAAACGCAACAAATCCACCTGGGTCACCTTACCCCCGCGTACGTTCGATCGCACCAGTCAAGCCAACGCCAGTGCGGTGATGGTGGTTGACAGTCAGCGCACCTATCAAACCCACATGGGGTTTGGCGGCGCCTTTAGTGAAGCCGCGGCGCATGTGTTTGCACGCACACCCCATCAAGAAGAAGCGCTTCAGGCGTATTTTTCGCCCACCGGTCTGCACTACAACATGGGACGTACCGTCATTCATTCGTCGGATTTTTCAGTGGCTTCAAGAACCTACGTTGACGAAGGCGATGACACCTTAAAGAGCTTTAGTCTAGAAGCCGATGATGCTGAAATCGTGCCTTTCATACAACGCGCTCAAGCGCTTGCGGGTGGACTTTGGTTGTTTGCTTCACCATGGTCACCACCGGCGTTTATGAAAACCAATCAAACACTCTATTATGGTGGGTCGTTAAAACCAGAGTATTATGAGGTTTGGGCTGCTTACCTTGTCAAATACATCCAAGCAATGCATGAACGAGGCATCGCCATTCAAGCCCTGACCATCCAAAACGAACCAGAAGCCAACCAAACCTGGGAGTCTTGTCATTACACCATTGACCAAGAAAAAGCGATGGTGGAAGTCTTACATGAGGCACTCTTAAAAGCCAATCTTGACGTCAAACTCATCATTTGGGACCACAACCGTGACATCGTGGTTGAACGCGCCCACGGGGTTTTAAAAGATCTCAAAGATAAAGTGTGGGGCGTGGGTCATCACTGGTATGTCAGTGAGGCCAGTGAAAACCTCAGTGTTGTTCATGATCTGTACCCTGAGACCCACTTGCTGTTTACAGAAGGGTGCGTTGAGTTTTCTAATCCAAAACTCAACAGTGGCGATTACGAAGAAGACGTCTGGAAACACGGTGAACATTATGGGCGCAACATCATCAAAGATTCCCTCAATTACACCGAAGGGTTTGTTGAATGGAACTTGTTTTTAGACGATCAAGGTGGTCCCAATCATGTGCACAACTACTGTGAAGCCCCGATCATGATTGACCGCGAAAGCGGCGCCCTCACCTACAAT
Source organism: Candidatus Izemoplasma sp. (assembly GCA_007116105.1). GTDB lineage: Bacteria > Bacillota_I > Bacilli_A > Izemoplasmatales > Izemoplasmataceae > CSBR16-87. The sequence continues at coordinate 2,090 of SKJA01000064.1, read as the reverse complement.
CCATCGTATTATTACATTGGTCATTTCTCCAAGTTCATTCAGCCTGGAGCGAAACGCATTCATGTGTCAAAATCCCACCATCCTAACCTCTATCTCACAGCGTATCTAAACCCGAGTGGTGAACGTATCATCGTTGTGCAAAACGAAGGTTGGATTCAAACCATTGATCTCATCATCGACGGACAGCCTCTAAACTTGAGTGTGCCTGAGCGTTCGATTACGACGCTCATTGTCCCAAAATCTTAAGCATCCACACCCTTTGAAAGGCGGACAATCATGAAACAAACCGTGCTCGACATTTTGGCGTTAAGTCATACCAAAGAAATGACACCACAGCCTTCCTCCACAACACGTCCTCCGCTCTTTACCCCCATGGAAGGCACGAAGCTTCCCCTTCCCAAACCCCAACAGCTCACCCCACCCTCGATGGCCTTGCATGAGGCGATCACGCAACGACGCTCGCATCGCAAATTTTCGCAAGAACCGTTAAGTCTAGAGGCACTCTCATATGCCTTATGGATGACACAAGGGGTCAAAAAAGTGGTCGATGATCGCGCCACGTTTCGGATGGTGCCCTCCGCAGGGGCGAGACACGCGTTTGAGACGTACCTTCTGATCAATCAGGTGGACACGCTTAGCCCGGGGCTTTACGTCTATGACGCCCAAACGCATGCGCTTGTGCTGCTTGAAGAGGGCAAAGCGAAAGCCCACAGTCTGATGATGGCCTGTCATCAACAACGGATGGTCACCGATGCGGCGGTGTGTTTCTTTTGGGTCGCTCAAGTGGAGCGGATGAGCGCACGTTACGCTCAGCGCAGTGCTCGGTATCTCTTACTGGATGCGGGTCACATCGCGCAAAACCTTTATCTTGTTGCCACGGCACAAGACCTAGGCACCTGTGCCATCGGCGCGTTTGAAGATGTGGAGCTCAATGAGGCGTTGGGCCTTAACTTAAGCGAACAAACCGTCTTGTATGCGGCCCCTTATGGACCGCTTGAGAGGACTGAATGACCTCTATACAGGAGGCAAAGCAAACGCTTCGCCAAGAAGCTCTTGCTCAGCGCGCTTTTCTCGATGAGGCGACCTTTCAAACACTCAACGAGGCGCTTGTGTCACGGGTAATTGAGTACTTGAACGCACATCGTTTTAGACGCATTGGTGTGTTTTATCCCTTGTCTAAGGAAGTGGACTTGCGTGCACTGGACCATCACTTTGAGACATTTTATCCGCTCATTGAAGACGGTAAACTAACGTTTGCGCCCCATGTAGGACGCTTTGTGAAAGCGCCGTTTAACACCCGTGTACCAAACACCAAGGCACGTCTTGAAGGTTCTTTAGACGCTGTGCTTGTGCCAGGACTATGGTTTGATCACCAAGGGTATCGCTTGGGCTATGGCAAAGGCTATTATGATGGTTATTTAAAGAGTCATCAAGGCATGAAAATCGGCGTGTGTTTCACCCCGTTTTTTCGTCTTGACTTACCAAAAGAGGACCACGACCAAGCAGTCGATTGCATCATCACAGAAAATCAAACCCTATGTTTATAAAAGCCGACGCATCGGCTTCTTTAAATCGAATGAAGCCTACATCGCAGAACACACACCAAAGCACGATTCAAAAAAAAAGCGATTTGACCTTGTGTTCAAAACCCTCTCATGGGTATAATAAAAATGAAAATAGGTCTCATCTTTCTGGAGGATGCGATGTCTAAACACGATCATTACCTAAAACAAGAACTCTACCAGCGCTTTTGTAAAACCACTGAAATTTTTGATTTTCTCCAAGAAGCGACCTTGGATGGTCTTTGGTATTGGGACATCGAACAGGGCGAACACGAATGGTTGAGTGAGCGTTTTTGGACCACGTTAGGCTACGATCCAAGCACCAAAGAACATCTGGCCAGTGCCTGGAAAGACATCATTCATCCTGAGGATTTGCGAGCGGTCGAGCGCAACTTTGAAAAACATTTGGCCGATCCCAACCATCCGTTTGACCAAGTGGTGCGCTACACCCATCAAGACGGTTCAACCGTCTGGGTACGTTGTCGTGGTTTTGCGCTCAAAGATGAGACGGGTAAAACCACGAGAATG
>SKJA01000043.1 GCA_007116105.1 Candidatus Izemoplasma sp. | reverse complement strand
TCCCATTTATTGACCACTATCACGACCGCTTTGCCTGCTTCATGAGCGTAACCAGCGATTTTTTTATCTTGTTCAATGATGCCTTGATTTCCATCCAATAAAATACAGCACACATCGCTGCGTTCAATCGCAGAGAGCGCTCTTAAGACACTGTATTTTTCAGCGGCCTCATACACTTTTCCACGTTTACGAAGTCCTGCTGTGTCAATGACAACATAGTCACGGTCGTCTTTGGTAAACTGAATGTCAATCGCATCCCGTGTGGTCCCCTCGATTTCTGAGACAATGACACGGTTTTCTTTAATGATGGCGTTGGTGAGTGAACTTTTACCCACATTGGGGCGACCGATTAAGGCCATTTTGATGGTGTCAGGTTCATACGGGTCGTCTTGCACTTCAGGGAGTTCTTTCAAAACATGATCAAGCAAATCCCCAAGCCCGACCCCATGCACACTCGACACGGCGATTGGGTCGCCAAGACCTAGGGCATAAAACTCATACAAGGTGTCGGCTTGTTCGATGCTGTCGACTTTGTTGACCGCCACCACAATGGGCTTATTGGCTTTGTATAATAGTCTCGCAATCATCATGTCATCTTCGGTCACACCCGCTCGAACATCGACGACTTGGATGATCACATCCGCCTCATCGATGGCAATTTCGGCTTGCATCCGAATTTCATGACGAAAAGGAGCATCGTCAAACTCGATGCCCCCGGTGTCAATTAAATTAAACGTTTTTGAAAGCCAGGTGGCTTTACTCATGAGCCGATCTCGGGTGAGACCGGGTGTTTCGTCTGTGATTGACAGACGTTCTCCGACGATACGGTTGAAAAGCGTCGATTTACCGACGTTTGGCCGTCCGACGATGGCAACAGATGGTACCATAGTTTTACCCTACTTTTTTAAGGCTTTAAACTTTTCGGCAAACAGTTCGCCCAAGGTTTGGACCTGTTCTTCTTTGTTTTCGCTCTTAAGATATTTTTTATACTCATCGCGGACGGCTTTGTCATCATGTTCTTTTTTCGAGATGACCATTTGCCAATCACGGGCACTGAACTTCGTGACCGTTGCGTTGATGACTTCTTCTAATTTTAAAACGTCTTGGACTTTATCGATGCGTTGATCTTGTATTTCACTGATCGGTAAAAACGCATTAACGCCTTGGACTTCGACGAGGGCACCGTTGTCTTGGAAGGCTTTCACCACACCTGAGACTTTTTCACCCACGCGGACTTTGACATCGTCCCAAGGATTATACTCTAAATGTTTCTTCGACAGTTGCATCTTGCCGTTTTTTACGTCCATGGATAGGATTTTCACGTCAATTTGTTGACCCACCTCGACGTTGCCTGCTAAGTTAAAGCGTGGGTCCCAAGAATAATCTAACTTATTCAACATCCCAGCGACGTCACGGGCCACTTCCACGAGCATCCCAAACTTCATCTTTTTGACGATTTTGCCTTGGACTGAATCGCCCACTTTGTGCTCTTTTGCGAACTCTTCCCAAGGGGTGGGTTGAAGTGCTTTTAGCGACAATGAGCGTTTGTTCTTCTTCGCGTCAATGACTTTGACAGTGACCGTTTGACCTTCCGTTAACACATCGCTGACTTGTTTAACGTTGTGATGGCTCAACTCAGAAATGTGGAGCAAGCCTTCGACTTGATTAAAGCGAACAAAGGCACCGAAATCTAAAATTTTAACGACGGTTCCTTCTAAAACATCGCCCACAGAAATGGTCTCAAGTTCTGCTTGTTTAGCTTCTTTAACCGCGTCTTTTTCAACGAGTTTGTGTGAGACCACCACTTTATTGCGTTTGATTTCTAACACTCTGACTTTTAAGGTTTGGCCGACAAAAGGTTCAAGTTCAGCCGTGTAGCCGACGCTGACTTCGCTCGCAGGCATAAAACAGTCAAGGCCATCGACATTGACGATGAGACCCCCACGAACGGCGCGAAGGACTTTTCCATCGACCGATTTATCTTCATTAAAATAGACTTGCAGTGTATCGAAAGTTTTACGTTGTTCAATAGGCAAACACGATAACAGTAAAATTTCATCGGTTTTTTTAATGACTTCGGCTTCAATGTTGTCGCCGACTTGAACGATGTCTTTGGCGCTTTGGATGGCGCGTTTGGTAAGATGTTCTAAGGTGATGGTACCCTCCACAGGGGAGTTTGGGATGGTCACAATGACTTCGCCATCTTTTACTTGATAGACGGTGCCATTGACGATCATACCTTCTTTAAGGTTTTTCATTTCCATAGTGATTTTCTTCCTCTCTGATTATTCCATATAAACGATCAACAACTTGTGAAATAGTCTCATTACTGGTGTCAATCGTGATGGCGTCTTGGGCGGCTCTTAAGGGGTTGTGCAGCCGCGTTGAATCGATGTGATCGCGGCGTATGATGTCGGCTTCAATGAAGGCGAGATCTTGGGGTTTTCCCGCTTTGACAGTGTCACTTAAGCGTCGTTTGGCGCGGGTCTTCACATCGGCGGTGAGAAAAAATTTATACGGTGCTTGGGGTAAGACATGAGTGCCGATGTCCCGTCCGTCCATGACGACGGCGGTTTGACTGGCCAAGTCCTGTTGAAGCTTGAGGAGCGCTTTACGTACGGTAAGATGTGAGGCGACTAAGGAGACATGTTCGTTGATGGCTTGTTCACGAACCGCCTCTTCAATGTTTTCACCATCCATATGAAGCGCTTGGTCTTGGTAGGAAAACGCGGTGGTTAAAACAAACGCGAAGGCGGACTCATCTTCTAAATCAATGCCTTGCCTTAGCGCTTTTAAGGTGATGCCACGATACATGGCACCGGTATCCACATACGCGATGTTCAGACGTTTGGCGAGCGCTTTAGCGATGGTGCTTTTCCCAGCGCCAGCAGGCCCGTCAATCGTGATCTGTAATGGTTTCATAGTGACCTCTTTTCAAAACACTCTTATTATATCATATAAAAAGGGGGGGTTCATGTCAAATAGTATTCCGATGCTAAAAACTATCTTCCTGGCTTGCATGTGAAAGCGCTTTATGATATCTTATATAATAACGAAAAAACTTGAGGAGGATTTTAGTGAGCGAGTTATTGTTAGTAGCACTTGTCTTTGCAGGCATGGCTATGCTTTATGCAGTCGTATTGTTTCGTAAAATCAAAAAAATCAAAAAAGGAAACGCACGAATTGAAGAGATTTCTGGATATATCCGTGAAGGCGCGATGGCGTTTTTAAACCGAGAGTATCGAATTCTCTTTATTTTTGTGGTGGTTTTGTCTCTTGTCATTGCTTTAGCGGTGAACGTGGCAACCGCAGTCACCTTCATTTTTGGTGCCTTCTTAAGTGCTTTAGCGGGGTACATTGGGATGCGTGGTGCGGTGGCTGCCAACTCACGGGTGGCGGTCAGCGCAGAGCGTGAGGGCATGAATAAAGCGTTAGACATTGCATTCTCTGGTGGCGCGGTGATGGGCATGAGTGTGGTCGGGTTAGGGTTAGGCGGCTTGATTCTTTCTTACTTAATCGGCACCTACTGGTTTGACATTGCACTCACTGACATTACAGGCGTGGTGACAGGCTTTGGCTTGGGTGCTTCATCGATCGCACTGTTCTCTCGTGTTGGGGGTGGCATTTACACCAAAGCAGCCGATGTCGGCGCCGATTTGGTGGGTAAAATTGAAGCAGGTATTCCTGAAGATGATCCACGTAACCCTGCAGTGATTGCGGATAACGTTGGCGATAACGTCGGCGACGTGGCCGGGATGGGCGCGGATTTATTTGAGTCGTATGTTGGTTCAATCATTGCGGCCATGACGTTGGGGATTGTGAACTTTGGGATCGAGGGGGCAGCGTTTCCGATGTTGCTGGCTTCGGTGGGTATCCTCGCGGCCATCATCGGTACCGTCACGGTGCGAACCAAACAAGCCGATCAACCACATAAAGTGTTAAAACAAGGCACTTACAGTGCTGGGATTGTGTTCTTCATCTTTACATTTTTGTTGACTTGGTTTTATGTCGACCGCGGCATCTTTACGGACTTTGGACCTTTCTTTGCGATCATTGCCGGGTTAGCGGTTGGGTTACTGATTGGCTTTGTCACAGAGATTTATACCTCGAGTGACTTTGAAAAAGTAAAAGACATTGCACGTGAATCAAAAACGGGCCACGCGACCAACATCATTCGCGGGCTTTCCATCGGGATGGAGTCGACTGCGATTCCAGTCATCTTTATCGGTTTAGTGATTTTACTCAGTTTCCAATTAGCCGGTCTTTACGGCATTGCGCTGAGTGCGGTTGGGATGCTCGCAACCACAGGCATGACCATTGCGATTGATGCGTACGGTCCGATTGCGGACAACGCAGGGGGCATTGCTGAAATGTGTGGCATGGATAAAAAAGTTCGTGAAATCACAGATACCCTTGACAGCGTCGGTAACACCACGGCAGCCATTGGTAAAGGGTTTGCGATTGGCTCTGCAGCCTTAACCAGTTTAGCGCTGTTTAGTGCCTTCATTGCGGCCGCTGGCATCACCAACATTGACCTCGCAGCCCCAAGAGTGCTCGTTGGGGTCATCATCGGCGCGATGTTGCCATTCCTCTTCTCATCCTTAACCATGTCCAGTGTGGGCCGTGCAGCCTCTAAAATGATCGACGAAGTCCGTCGTCAGTTTAAAGAGATTGAAGGCATCATGGACGGTACAGGCAAACCTGATTATGCACGGTGTGTGGATATTTCAACGTCTGCGGCGTTAAAAGAAATGATTCTTCCCGGTGTGCTTGCGGTCGTCGCACCGTTGTTAACAGGCTTCATTCTGGGTGCCGAAGCGCTGGGTGGTTTGTTGGCTGGTGCGCTGGCAAGTGGCATTTCGATGGCCATCTTCATGGCCAACGCAGGTGGTGCTTGGGACAACGCTAAGAAATACATTGAAGAAGGTCAATCCGGCGGAAAAGGATCGCTGGCCCATAAAGCGAGTGTCACAGGCGATACCGTTGGGGATCCATTTAAAGATACGTCTGGCCCTTCAATTAATATTCTCATAAAGTTGATGACCATCATTTCGCTTGTGTTTGCAGCAATTTTTGGAACAGGTCTCTTTTAAAAGTCCCCTTCAAGGGACTTTTTTTTTGACAACAAAAAAAGCCTTACGGCTTTGATTGTGGATTTTGTTGTTGATGCGTTAGGCGGATGTCATGAAAGATTTCGATGATGTAGACCCCAAGTTTGATGAGTAACATCACGATCAAGACCACCATCGTAGCGTCCTGTGCGAGCATCACACCATTCATGTTGGTGAGTTGTGGTAAAAAGACATTTTCAATCTCGACCCCAGTGCCTTCATTCATCGTCAGACCCCACCAGAAGTTGGCTTGAGCCACTAAGACAAGGCCCAGACCATAATAGAGCGATGGACGACGCGGTTTGCGAAGCGTAAACACGGTAATCAAGGTCACGTATAAGATGACCATCAGAGGAATGTAGAGGATGGAGCCTCCAGGATATTCGAGTAAAGGGAGGATGCCTGGGTCACTCAAGGTCACTTGACCTGAGTGTGGCGCGAGACGATCAAAATAAAAGCGGTTAAAGATCACTTGTAAAAAGATCAAAACTAAAAAGAGTAGGATGTCGAACTGGTAGCGATTGAACTTTTTCATCATGCGCCTCCCTCACGGAATTTAAAACCTAGTTTAAGCTTAACCTAGCTTAAGTCTTTTCTTTGTTAAGATTTGTTAAGAGCTTTTTCACTTAACACGAACAACTGTTTGTACTCGTGTGGTTTAAGCAGGCGATAGCTTCCTTTTGAAAGACCTTCAAGCGTGAGTGGTCCAAACCGAATGCGTTTAAGTTTAACCACTTCATGATCGAACGCTTGAAACATTTTTTTGATTTGGTGATGTTTTCCTTCAGTGATGACCACGTGGGCCGTTGTTTTTTCTGTTTTCGGATTGCTTTTGACACCAAAGATTTGAGCAGGCAGTGTTTTGACTCCGTCGATGAACACACCACGACGAAACTTATCTGAGGTGGATTTTCTTAAAAAGCCAGTGATCGTCACAACATACTCTTTTTCGATTTTGCTTCTAGGGTGCATCATACGATTCGCAAATTCACCATCGTTGGTTAACATCAACAACCCCGATGTGTCATAATCTAAACGACCAATGGGATAAAGACGGCGGTCATCGTCAATAAAATCAACCACGGTCACCCGACCCGCTTCATCGAGGGTGGTTGAGACCGCACCTTCTGGTTTATAAAACACATAGGTGACTTTTTCAACCGTTGAAAGGCGATGCCCTTCAACCACAATGTCATCGCTTGGGGATGCTTTGAACGCTAAATCTTTGACGACTTCACCATTGACAGTCACCTGGCCGTTTTGCATCAGTGTTTCCGCTTTGCGACGAGAACAGTAACCGCGTTGAGCGATCAGTTTATGGACGCGTTCCTTTTCATTCATGATCTAAATCTTCTCCATTCGGGTTAACTTCATGGTAATGAACATGCACATACTGAATGCGCCGATCTTTTATCTGCTTGATCCGAAAGGTGATTTCGTAATGCCGGTCAGCTTGGTCATGATAATACGAAGAGACCGTCGACGTCAAGGTTTTTTCCATATCGATTTCGGGTAAATCTTCAAACTGATCAAACAAGAAAGCGCCTAAACTTTGATCGGTGACGGGCGGCGTTCCTAAATCAAGTTCTTCATATAAATCGTCCATATCAATGTCGGCGTTGACGCCATAATGGCGTTCACCTAGACGCATGATTTGGGCTTCTTCGATGTCGTCATGCTCATCGTAGATTTCACCAACGAGCTCTTCGAGCGCGTCTTCCATCGAGACAATGCCTGAGGTTCCGCCAAACTCATCGGAGACCACCGCAAGGTGCATGTTTTGTTTTTGCAGAGTTTCAATCAAATTGTCTACTCGCATCGATTTCGCAACGAAAATCGGTGTTTTCATCAGTGTTTCTATGCTGACTTCTTCTCCTTTAATAAGGCAGGTGAAAAAGTCACGTTCGGTTAAAATACCCACAATGTTGTCTCGGTCTTTGTCAAACACAGGAATGCGTGAAAACTGATGTTCAAAGAAGACCTCTTTCACTTCATCCACCGATGAGTTGAGGGCAATGGCGACCATGTCCACGCGAGGAGTCATGATTTCATAGACTTTCTTTGCGCGTAAATCGAGCACACTTTGCAACATTTCTGCGTCGTCTTCGTCGATGGTTCCTTCTTCTTCCATTTGGTCGATGATGGTTTCTAATTCGTCTTCAGTGACACTGATGGTCACTTTATGGTCGTCTTTAATGATCAACCGTTTCATCGCCAAAAACACCACGGTGATGGGCTTGAGTATTCTGATGATAAGATACAGCGTCCCACTGATGGTAAGGGCAATTTCATCGGCGTAGCGCTTGCCAAAACTTTTTGGAATGATCTCGCCAAAGATTAAGATCAAGATGGTCATTACCAAAGTGTTAAACACCGTGATAAAGGTCTCTGATTGAGAAAAAATTTGACTAAAAACACCAATTGATATCGAGGCTAAGGCAATGTTTGAGAGGTTGTTGCCCACCAAAATCGTAGACAGTGTTAAATCAAAACGTTCGCTGATCCAAAGCGCTCGCTTACTCCCTTTTTTGCCTGCTTCTATGTAGTTTTTAATACGAATAGGATTGAGTGAGGAAAACACCGTTTCACTCATGGAAAAAAAGCTTGAGAGTAGCAGCAGCGCAGCTAACAGCATCAAGCTGATTGGGTTAATTGAAAAGAAAACTATCTGGGGAAGGTCCAACAGTGTCACTCCTTAAGCTTTGGTACTGTATTTACCTGTCGAGGTATTGACGATGATTTTTTCGCCTTCTTCAATGAATAAAGGCACCTGAATGCGATAGCCTGTTTCCAAGATCGCATCTTTGCTGGCGTTTGTCACGGTGTTCCCGCGCACACCCGGTACGGTTTCGGTAACCGTAAGCGTCACTTTTTCAGGTAAATCGACGCCAAGCACTTCGCTTTTAAATGAGATAACATTCACTTCCATCGTTTCGACGAGAAAGTTCTTTTCATACTCAAGTTGGGCTTGTGGAATTTCAATTTGTTCGTAGGTTTCGTT
>SKJA01000003.1 GCA_007116105.1 Candidatus Izemoplasma sp. | reverse complement strand
GGTCGTTCCATCGATGTCATTCGTGCCGATGTGATCAACCGAACAGTGCTTTATCAATTGGTGATTATCTTTGTTTTTTCCATTATTTTGAACGCTGGATTCAACTATCTTCAAACCATTATTTTGCAAAAAACAGGTCAGACCATCATCTATAACATTCGGGAAGAGATTTTTACCCATATTGAAACCCAAGACATCGCGTATTTTAATGGTGTTCCCACAGGCAAGTTAGTCACGCGTGTCACCAACGACACCAACACGCTTAATGAGATGTACACCAGCGTGGTGGTGACCGTATTTAGAAATCTATTCATGATTGTCGGTATTTTTGGAGCGATGTTCCTGTTGAATGCCTCGCTTGCGTTGATGGTTTTAACGGTCATTCCGTTCATTGTCATCTTCAGTTTCATCTTTAGAACCTTCTCGCGTAAAGCGTATCGTATTGTGAGAACCAACATGTCACGTTTGAATGGGTTTCTTGCAGAGCATCTCTCCGGCATGAGAATCGTCCAAATCTTTAATCAAGAAGATGACCGATTTGATCGCTTCAACGAACAAAACACGGAACTAAAACGGTCACAACTGCGTGAGTTGTTGGTCTTTGCGATTTACCGTCCAACGATGTACATGCTTTACATCATTGCGATCATCATCATTTTCTATTTTGGTGGACGTCAAGTGATCATGGGCACGCTGACCGTAGGGATTTTATTCGCCTTCCAAAGCTACTTAGGTCGCTTCTTTGAACCCATTCAACAATTGGCTGAACAGTTCAACATCTTACAGTCAGCATTTGCTTCAGCCGAACGTATTTTCGCGATTTTAGATACTAAACCCACCATTTTGGATGAGCCTGATGGCATTGAGCTTGAGTCCGTTCGTGGTGAAGTAGAGTTCCGTAATGTGTGGTTTTACTACAAAAAAGACGAATGGGTTCTCAGAGATGTTTCATTTAAAGTTAAACCCAACGAGTCCGTCGCATTTGTGGGAGCTACAGGGGCGGGTAAGACCACCATCTTAGCGTTGTTGACGCGAAACTATGACATTCAAAAAGGGCAAATTTTACTCGATGGCATTGACATCAAAACCATCAAAATTGCATCTCTTCGTCAAAACATCGGACAGATGTTGCAAGATGTCTTCATGTTCAGTGGCACCATTCGTTCAAACATAACCTTAAGAGATGAACGTTTCACCCAAGAACAGCTAGAAGAAGCTGTTCACTATGTCAATGCGAACCGTTTTATTGATAAACTACCAAATGGTTACGATGAAAAAGTCCGTGAGCGAGGCAACAACTTCTCTGCCGGTCAACGTCAGTTGATCTCCTTTGCTCGGACCATCATTCATCAGCCACGCATCATGATTTTGGATGAAGCGACTGCGAACATTGACACTGAAACGGAACTGATCATTCAAGATTCCTTGAAGAAGATGATGAACGTTGGGACCATGTTTATTGTGGCCCACCGACTTTCAACCATCCAACACGTTGACACCATCATTGTGATGCAAAAAGGACAAATCATTGAACAAGGTAACCATCAGACGTTGCTGAAAAATAAAGGTCATTATTATCATCTATATGAGTTACAATATAAAGAAAAAGAGTCCACGCAACCCACATCACCAAGTAAGCTTGCGGCGACCTAAGGAGGTTCTATGAGTCTTTTTGCACAAAAGATTAAGCGTAAAGCCAACCGTTTTGAGGGGTGGTACGTTCGATTCGTCGATGCAAAACATGCGACCAATGAGGCCTTCATTTTAGCCTACACCACCCATCAAGACGATGCCCACGCGTTCACTCAGTATTTCGATGGTGTTGCCAAAACGAACCACTACACAAGGCACCCCCTCACAGCCTACCGTTTTGAAAACGCCACCGCCCATGTGGGACCGAACCGACTAACAGAGCATTCGTTATACTTTGAACAAGAGGGTATGACGTTGGATGTTGTGTTCTCTCAACCGCGAAAACCGAATAAGAGCGCGATGAGTTTCTTGCGGTTTCTACCACTCGAATGTTTTCAAGAAGTGATCATTATGGAAGCACAAGCGACAGGCACTCGCACCATCCATGGTCAAAAGGTGGCTGTTGAAGGGACCATTTACATTGAAAAAACCTTTGGACGAAGATTTCCAAAACAATGGTTTTGGCTTCAAACCCATCACTTTGATCAACCCGGTGTTCGCCTTTCTTTTGCGGGTGGATCCGTACCGACGCTTAAGTTTCGTCCGTTCGGGTTTTTCTGTCTTGTTGAAAAAGATGAAGAAGTCTATCGCTTTGCGACGTACAAACGGAGTCATTTTAACGCGGTTGATTTAGGCGATAAGATTGTCTTCACCGTTCGTCAAGGCACCTTAAACTTACGTCTTGAAGTCACAGACCATGACCCCACTGCGTTGGTCGGTCCGAGCGATTTTGGATTGATGAACCTAGAGGTCTTTGAGAGTTTATCTGCACACGTGACACTGACACTCACTGACGCAAACACCACACTCATTCAAGCACACTCGACCTTGGCGGGTTTTGAGTGGATGGGTCAACAATAAAGGAGGATTTCGATGAAAGAGTTACAGTTAAACAATGGCGTAACCATTCCTGCCATTGGTCTTGGCACCTTCCGTGCTAAAGACAGCGAAGCGTATGAGGCTGTCAAACATGCACTTAAAGTAGGCTATCGTCACATTGATACAGCCGCAATCTATCAAAACGAACGCGAAGTAGGTCAAGCCATTAAGGACAGTCAGATTCCGCGTGAAGAGATTTTTGTGACCAGTAAGTTATGGCCAACAGAGCTCGGTTATTTGAGCGCGAAAAAGGCCTTCTTTAAGACACTTGAACGCTTGAACTTGGACTATTTAGATCTGTACTTAATCCATTGGCCAGGGACCTATGAAAACAACGCTGAAGCTTATCAAGCGATGGAAGAACTCTATGATGAAGGTTACATTCGTGCCATTGGTGTGAGTAATTTTAGTTTTCATCATCTTGAGCATTTATTTTTAACTGCCCGCATCATCCCGCAAGTGAATCAAGTTGAAACACATCTACGTCTTCAAAATCAAAAACTTCAAAACTTTTGCATGAAGCACGGCATTTATCTTGAAGCCTATGCGCCTTTGATGAGCCATTTTGTGCATGAACTTTTAGCCGAAGAAACGCTCCTTGAAATCGCTAAAAAACACGGAAAAACGCCCGGTCAAATTGCGTTGAAATATTTGTATGAACGAGACATTATTGTCATTCCTAAATCGGCTAATCCTTCGCGGATTGAAGAAAACCTTGATTTGGAAGGTTTCACGCTTGATGACGATGATGACGCTGTTTTAGCTAAGTTACAACGCGCACGTAAATATTTTCCCGATCCAGACAACTTTAATTTTTAAACTTTGCTAAAGCGTACGCTTAAAATAGCGTTTAAATGGCGACAAGTGACATTTCATGGTAGAATTAACATAATTTAATGAAGAGGTGAATGCATGAGTATTTTTAGTAAATTGTTTGGTAAGAAAAAAACACAAGAGTCTAAAGAGTCCGCATTACCATCGAATAAGCAAGCACCAAAACCAGCACCAGAAGCGCCACTCGCTAAACCTGCTTCGACGCTAGATCAAGTTCAAACCGATCTTCGTGATGGTAACATTGAAAAGATTCCACCCGCAAACGCAACCTCAGACGCTCAAGCAGTCGTCACTGAGGCCGACACAGTTAAACCCAAGTCACTTGAGTATCACATCAAAAAACAAGGGTCTGAGTGGGTTATCATTGAATCATCCGCAAAAAGCCCACTACGCACGTTTGCGACGCAAAAAGAAGCAATGGCTTATGCCAGTGAAGAAAACTTACCGCACGTCGTCTTTAAAGCTGACGGAACCCCCAAATAACCTACTTAACTGTAGGTTTTCTTTTATCATATTAGGTGACATACTGTCACCTGAAAAGGAGTTTTTTGATGCCAAAAAGAACGTTTTTGAAGCTGCCTGAAGCCAAACGGCAACGCATCTTGGATGTCGCGATTGACATGGTGTTAACACATCCCATCCAAGACATCACCATTTCACACATCGTGAAACATGCGGACATTCCAAGAGGTAGTTTTTATCAATACTTTAACGGAATTGAAGATTTACTTTTTTACTTGTATCAACAGTTCATTGAGGCGTTTGAACAACACACCATTGAACGCTTACATGAAAAGAAGAGTGATCTTTTCGAGTTCTTTAAAGCGGGTTTTGCGGAAGATTATCACTTCTTTACCACAACCAAAATGCATAAGGTCTACCAAACGCTCATGGAACAGCGAAAGTTTGTCGGACTCGATTTAGAAACACATGAGCGCTCGCGTGTGGCATTTTTTGAGTCCATGCTTGAACGATTAGACACTTCTAAGATTGCGCATGTGAACCCACGTCAACAGAAAAACTTGTACATGCTGTATGTTCAATTAAAAAACAGCGCTCTACATCGTGTGATTTCACAAAAAGAAAGTTATGAGCAAGCGTTTGAAGACTTCATGTTTTATATGACTATTTTAGAAAGAGGCATTGTGAATGAAAAACATCTTTAAGCTCTTACGTTATGCCTTACCTTATCGGTGGTTTTTATTTTTAGCCTTGAGTGCCATGTTCGTGCAAGTATTGGTAGGCTTTTACATTCCCTTTATTATGATTGACATCATTGACATTGCACTTCCAGCTCAGGATTTTGCGATGGTGGTTAGAGACAGTGCGGTGATGATTGGTCTGGCCTTTTTAGGCATGGGCGCAGGCATCTTAAACACCTATACTTCACAATACATTGCTCAGCACGCCAGTGCTGAATTGCGACAAGATCTGTTTGATAAGATACAGACACTGTCATTTAAAAACATCGATGATTTTAAACAAAGCCGTTTAATCACCAATGCGACCAACGATGTGCAGCGAGTCCAAATGTTCTTTACCATGATGTTACGCATTGTCGTACGTGCGCCGTTGATGATTTTAGTCGGCTTAGTGCTGTCTCTTCAAACGAGTTTGTTGTTGTCACAAGTGTTTTACATTACCATTCCACTGTTGTTGATTTCAATCGTCGTGATCATGGTGTTAGCGTACCCAAGGTTTAAAAAAGTACAGTTAGCTGTGGACGATTTAAACAATGTAGTGCTTGAAAACGCGAATGCGCCACAAGTGGTAAAATCGTTTGTTTCACAGCCTCACGAACAAGAAAAATTTGAAGAGGTTAATGAAAACTATCGTGAAGTGAATACCGCCGCAGAGTCTTTACTCGCTTTAGCGGAACCGGTAATCTTTTTGATTTTCAACTTGGGCATCGGACTGATTTTATTTCTTGGAGCGTACTATCTCAATCAAGATTTTGTTGGCGGCACCATTGCCGAAAGTCCGCTCTTTTCTGATGCTGGCATTCCACGGGTAGGTTTATTGATGGCATTTAATCAATATTCACAACAAATACTCTTTGGTTTAATGATGTTTGCGATGATCATGATCTTTCTTTCAAGAGCCGATGTTTCGGCGACGAGAATCAATGAAATCTTTGATGTCGAGATTGATTTAACCAATAAAAAAGGCGCCATTAAGCCAGAACTTAAAGGACGTTTACGGTTTGACAACGTGACGTTCAAGTACGGTGAAAATGGGGGCGCTGCGGCGCTCAATCAGGTGTCTTTTGAACTCGGTGAGCAAGAAAGTTTAGGCATTATTGGTTCAACAGGGAGTGGGAAATCCACACTCACAAGTTTAATTCCAAGACTTTACGATACGACAGAGGGTTCTGTCTATGTTGACGAACACAACGTTAAAGATTTAGACCTGAAACATTTAAGAGAGCACATTGGGTATGTCACACAAACCGCCTCTGTCTTCAGTGGCTCCTTAGCCACAAACATCCTACAAGGCAATCCTCAAGCAAGTGAAGCGTTGTTAGCACGCGCAACAAAAGATGCGGACTTAGACCGTTTTGTTGAAGAGCAAGAGACACACTACAACTACCTAACCATCGCGAAAGGTGGCAATTTAAGTGGTGGTCAAAAACAACGTCTGTCGATTGCCCGCGCGTTCGTTCGCGAACCTAAAATTCTGATTTTAGATGACGCGACAAGCGCCGTTGACTTAGCCACTGAAAAACGTATTTTAGATGCGATTAAAGCACAGCCTTCTAAGCCAACACTGTTGGTGATTTCACAAAAAATCAATACCGTGAAACGGATGGATAAAATTCTTGTTCTAAACAATGAAGGTGCCGTGGATGGTTTTGGAACCCATGAATCGCTGATGAAAGACAGTAAAGTGTATCAAGAGATTGCGGCCTCACAGCTTGACATAGGAGGTCCCGAACATGTCTAAAATTCTGACAAAAAGAGAGTTAAAGGCGGATCTTCTGAAAACGATTGATCCTTCTAAAGCGCCTACCCCACAAGGCGGAATGCGCCGTAACCGTGGTCCGATGATGGGACCCAAACCAAAAAATGTTTCAGCAACCATCAAACGGTTGTTGGCCTATTTGGGACTGTATAAATTTGCGATTTTATTTATTGCGTTAACCTTAATTGTTGCGACCTTTTTAAACTTATTGATTCCAACACTCTTTAGTATTGCCCTTGACGATTACTTTTTGACCTTTGATTTCACAGGTGTTTACCGTATCGTCTTGATGATTTTAGGGATTGCCCTGATCAACTCATTGGTGCGTTTTACATCCCGGTTTACGATGGTTCGCATCACTCAAAAAATCATCAAGCAAATCCGTGAAGAAGCGTTTGCAAAACTGATGAAAGCCCCCATCTCTTATTACGATGAAAAAGGGGCCGGTGATTTAGTCTCACGTATCTCCAACGACATCGATCTTATCAACCAGTCGCTGGGTCAAACCGTCCTGGAATTCATCAACAGTTTCATCATTCTCATTGGTGTGACGGTCTTGATGTTCCGTTTAAACTGGGCTTTGAGTTTGATTGTCTTAGGTTTTATTCCCATCATTTTGTTGTTTGTGGTTTACATCTCGAAAAAGACACGAAAAGGCTTTAAGGAACAGCAAATTCACTTAGCTGCGCTTAATGGCATCATCGAAGAGAACATCTCAGGCATTAAAGTGGTTAAACTGTATGGCCAAGAAGGTGCCTTTACAGAAGAGTTTTCAGAAGAGAACGAGAAACTTAAAACAGCTGGGTTCATGGCGCAGTTTTATGCAGGCATTTTATGGCCGTTCATCCTGTTCTTAAATAATCTAATTTACCTTGTGGTCATTGCTGTTGGGGCGTTCTTGTTCATTTCCATTGGTGCCCCCTTTATCACCATTGGGTCGATTGCAGGTGTCTCACAGTATTCACGCCAGTTCATCATGCCCATCAGCAACCTCGGTCAACAGTTCAATGCCTTAATGCAAGGTATTGCAGGTGCTGAGCGTGTCTTTGAACTCATAGACGCACCGAGCGAGTATGATGCCGATGGTGAACGCGCGATTGACACCTTTAAAGGTGCCCTCGCCTTCGAAGGCGTTCACTTTAGTTATTCAGAAGAGGTTAAAGTGCTAGAGGACATTAATTTTACCGCTGAGCCAGGTCAGTTGATTGCGATTGTCGGCCCTACTGGTGGTGGAAAAACAACCACCATTAAAGTTTTGAACCGTTTCTATAATTTAGACGCAGGACGAATCTTGATCGATGGTCATGACATTCAAACCTATCAAATGGATGCTTTGCGTAAACGCATTGGCATCGTGTTACAAGACACCCACCTGTTTAAAGGCACGGTTTTCGAGAACATCCATTATGGTGATTTCAATGCCACAGAAACAGAAGTCATCGCCGCTGCTAAAGCCGCAGGTGCCCATGACTTCATTGCGAAACTCCCGAAACGTTACGATACCCTAGTGACTGAGGGAGGACAAAACTTTTCTCAAGGTGAACGTCAGTTGATCAGCATCGCAAGAACGCTGTTAAACAATCCAGACTTACTCATTCTCGATGAAGCCACTTCAAACATCGACACCCGGACTGAAGCGAAAATTCAAGCGTCACTCGAAGTGTTAATGAAAAATCGGACGTCGATTGTCATTGCCCATCGTCTACAAACCATTCAAAAAGCGGACAAAATTCTTGTCATTGATCACGGAAAACTGATTGAGCAAGGGACTCATGCATCATTGCTCGAGCAAAAAGGATTCTATTACGACTTGTATCAAGCACAATTTGCGGCCTAAAAACATTTACATCCCTTTTAGCCTGTGCTAAACTATTTAAAAAGCAGGTGGAGGTGTAACTATGATTAACACAATTCAATTAGACATGATCACCATCAATCATAGTTCCTCATCCGGGTTCAAAGACCGTATTTTATAAGTGTGCAAACACTGTCTTTCGAGCGGAGAGACAGTGTTTTTTTTATGGAAAAAACTGCAGTGCATCACGAGAAAGGAAACCATCATGAAGCAAATCAATCGTTTTACCAAGTGGATGAAGGGCTCATTTCACCTTTACTTAGGTGGCCTTTTCATTATCTTCTTGTTACAGTATTTTCGAACGCTTCCACCCTTGTTCGTTCAACACATCATCGACTATGTTTTTGGTGTAGAACCGTCAAACCTTCCTGGGTTTATGCAACGGTGGTTGCTTGCGGACACCGTCCAACAACAACTCATCTTAGTGGCGGTCGTCAGTGTGTTGTTCACCTTAATACGAGTCGTCATGATTTTTGCCCAGCGTGTCTTGTTAGCAAAATTCACCGAACAAGTGGCGTACGGCTTACGCAACACATTGTATAAGCATTTACAAAACCTATCGTATCATTACCACACCAACGCAGAAACAGGCGACTTGATTCAACGGGTGACCACCGATGTTGACACCTACCGCATGTTTGTGGGAGAGCAATTTGTTGAAGTCGCAAGAATGACCTTTTTGTTGATCTTTGCATCGTATCAAATGCTTCAAATGAATGTGACGATGACGTTTATTTCCTTAATCATTGCGCCCATCATTTTCACCATTGCGTTTGTCTACTTCATGAACGTCAAACGAATTTTCACCGAAGTTGAAGAGGCTGAGGGGAAAATGACGACAACCTTACAAGAAGGAGTCACCGGCATTCGTGTCGTGAAGGCGTTTGGCAACGAGCGTCACGAGATTGAAAAATTCAGAAACGACAGTGAAATCTTCCGTAACCAAAGTTATCGGCTTGTGAAGTTGATGGCATTCTTCTGGGGTGGCACCGATGCTTTGATCTTTGCTCAGTACGCATTAACGGCTTCCTTTGGAATCTACTTTGTGGTCCAAGGTACTCTAGGTACTGGTCAGTTCATTGCCTTTTTGGCTTTGTTAGGATTAATCGTTTGGCCAATTCGTCAACTTGGAAGAATCATTGGCGACTTTGGAAAGACGGTGGTCGCATTGAAACGAATCGATGAAATCATGGACCAATCCTCCGAACACGAAGGGGACAGCGATTTTGCGCCGACACTTCAAGGAAACATCACCTTTGAAGGGGTGAGCTTCCACTTTGAAGATGATCCCAATCATTTGCTAAAGAACATTTCGTTTGATGTAAAAGCGGGTGAGACCGTGGCCATCATTGGCCGTACGGGAAGTGGTAAATCCACCTTGATTAGTTTATTGATTCGTCTATTAGAACATCAAGAGGGTCGCATCTTAATCGATGGCCATCCAATTGAAACCATCAATAAAAAAGCACTTCGCAAGCAAATCGGCTTGATTTTACAAGAACCATTCCTGTACTCGAAAACGGTGGCCGAAAACATTCGGATTATGCACCGTGAAGCCGATCAACAAACCATTCATAGTGCTGCACGACTGGCGCGCTTACACGATGACATCGTCAACTTTGAAGAGGGCTATGAAACGCTTGTGGGCGAACGGGGTGTGACCCTCTCGGGTGGCCAAAAACAACGCCTCGCGATTGCCCGGATGTTACTTAAAGATAAACCGGTTTTAGTGTTCGACGACTCGCTGAGTGCGGTGGATACTGAAACAGACCGACAAATACGAGAAGCGCTCAGCGATACGTGGCGTGACACAACGGTCTTTATCATCACCCATCGCATCACCACGGCGATGGAGGCAGATCGCATCATTGTGATCGACCAAGGTCAGGTGGTCCAACAAGGCTCACATGACGAACTGATCAAAGCTGAAGGTCTTTACCAATCGCTTTGGGAGATTCAATCTCAAGTGATGGATGAAACGTTAAAGGAGGGTGAGGACGCATGAACTATTTTGAAGAAGAAGAGTATACGCAGACGAAGTTCGACGTTAAAGTCTGGCAACGGTTGTTCGCGTACATGAAACCCCTAAAAAAAGATGTCCTCATTGCGCTGTCCGCTGCCATCATGTTAGCGTTGGCAGATGTTGCCTATCCTTTGTTGAATCTTTATGGCATTGATACCATCATTGCTTCAGGTGATTTACGGTACTTACCCTTATTTATTGGGGGCTATGTGTTGTTCATGATTTTAATCTCCAGCATGGTGGTGACATTCATCATTTTTGCAGGGAAAGTCCAAAACTATTTAGCGTATTACTTACGTGAACATGCATTTAAACGTCTTCAAGAACTTCCCTTTTCGTATTATGACCGGACCCCGGTCGGTTGGATTATGGCCCGCATGACGAGTGACTCAAGAAACTTAAGCGATATTTTATCGTGGGGTCTGATTGATTTGACATGGGGTGGCTTGATGATGATTGGGCTGATTGTGGCCATGTTTGTCATCAATGTGAAGCTGGCGTTGATTGCGTTAACCTCCTTGCCGGCGCTGATCTTTTTAAGCATTTACTTTAGAACCCGCATCTTAAAAGCCTTTCGTCAAATTCGAAAACAAAACTCAAAAATCACCGGCGCCTTTAATGAAGGCATCGGTGGTGCAAAAACCACCAAAACCTTAGTTCTTGAAGAAAGCAACTTTGATGATTTCGAACGGTTAACACGCAAAATGCGCGATCACTCGATTCGCGCCGCAATCTTTGCGGGACTCTATTTCCCATCCATCATTTTTGTCTCGTCCATTGCGACCGCACTGATCTTTTATTATGGCGGAATGGATGTTTCTAGTGGTGCCATCACGGTCGGTGTGCTGTACGTGTTTATTGTCTATGTTGCTCAGTTCTTTGAACCGGTGATGCAGTTGGCGAACATCTTAGCCCGTTTCCAACAAGCCCAAGCGAGTGGCGAACGCATTTTATCGTTAATCGACACCGTTCCAGACATTCAAGACAGTCCTGAAGTGCTCGAACGTTATGGCACCATGGAGTCGCCCAAAAAGGAAAACTGGGAACCACTTCATGGTCAAGTGACCTTTGAAAATGTGACGTTCAAGTATCATAAAGGAGAAACCGTTTTAAAAACATTCAATCTCTCCGTCCGTGCCGGTGAAGCCATTGCTTTAGTGGGACACACCGGTGCTGGAAAAAGCACCATTGTGAATTTGATTTGTCGGTTTTATGAACCCTCAGAAGGTCGCATCTTAATCGATGGAAAAGATTATAAAGATCGCTCCATCGGCTGGCTGCACGAATCGCTAGGGTATGTGTTACAAAGTCCTCAATTGTTTTCAGGGACCATCCGTGAAAACATCCGCTATGGACGTTTGAATGCAAGTGATGAAGAGGTCGAGCAAGCCGCCCAAATGGTGGAAGCTGATCGCTTTATTGACAGCTTTGAAAAAGGATACGACACCCAAGTTGGTGAAGGTGGGGCCCGCTTATCCGTGGGGCAAAAACAGCTCATCAGCTTTGCGCGCGCACTGATTGCAAACCCGCGGATACTGATCCTCGATGAAGCAACCAGCAGTGTTGATACGGAAACTGAAAAGAGTATTCAAAAAGCCATCCGCACGGTGATGGAAGGGCGGACAACGTTCATCATTGCCCATCGCCTCTCCACCATCACTCAAGCAGACCGGATTTTAGTGCTTGACCAAGGCATTGTGATTGAAGAAGGCACCCATCATGAGTTGATCCGACGAGGTGGCCATTACCATACGCTTTACATGAATCAGTTCAAACGGCGTCAAATCGATTTATCAATGCAAAACACCTAAGGAAGAGCATGTCTCTTCCTTTTTATTTTCATGCGAAAGTGGTACGATAAGAGAAAGGAAGTGATTTTATGAAGATCCTCATCATTGGTGGCGTGGCCGCAGGCATGAGCGCCGCCAGTAAACTCAAACGACTCAACCCACAAGCGCACATCACCGTCTTTGAAAAAGGCTCAGACGTCAGTTATGGTGCGTGTGGGATGCCGTATCACTTAAGTGGCATCATTGAAAAAGAACACAGCCTCATTGCCCGCACAGCCCAAGCTTTTAACGACCAAGGGATTGAGGTTAAACTTGAGCACACTGTAACCCTCGTTGAACCAGCAAAAAAACAAATCCGCACAGAGCATCAGGGCATTGAGCAAACGCACACCTATGACCAGCTAATCGTCGCCAGTGGCGCTGGTGCCATCCGCTTGCCGGTGCCGGGCAAGACATTAGAAAACATCCATGTCCTCAACAGTTTAGAAGACGCCCGTCAGTTAAAAAAGGCGCTGGTTTCGGCTAAAAAAATAGCCATCATTGGGGGTGGCTTTATTGGCGTTGAAGTCGCTGAAAATCTACTTCACATGAACAAAGACGTCCTTTTAATTGAACGTTTAGAGCGCATATTGCCAACCTATGATGAAGCACTTTCAACACTCGCACAAGACGCTTTAATCGGCGCTGGTCTGACGTTGAGATTGGCTGAAACGGTCAAGGCGTACGAAGGCGACACTGCGGTGAAGAAGGTGGTGACCGATCAAGGAGACTACGAGGTCGATTTGGTCATTGAAGCCATTGGGGTTAGACCCAACACAAGCTTTCTCAAAGACAGTGGCCTGAATCTTTTAGGCAATGGCGCGATTGTTGTAGACACTCAAATGCGGACCTCGGATCCGTTTATTTATGCGGCTGGGGATTGTGTTGCTTACCCTCACAAACTCAAAAAGACACCGAGTTTTGTTCCCCTAGGGACCCATGCGAACAAAGGGGGGCGTGTCATTGCGGAAGCTTTAATGGGGGAAGCAACAAGCTTTCAACCAATCTTGGGTTCAGGGATTGTAAAGGTCATGGATCTCGCGCTTGCCCGCACCGGCCTCACACTAGAAGAAGCGCAATCTGAGGGATATGAAGCGGCGCAAGTTGAAGTCAAGGCTCGCAATCAAGCAGGATACTATCCTGGAGCAAAACCGATTTACATTCATCTTGTGTATGACGTGAAGCGCTGTGTGCTTTTGGGAGCACAAATGGCGGGTGAAAAAGGTGTGGGTGACCGCATCAACATCTTAGCACTCGCGATTCAAAGTGAGACGCTGATTCGTGACATTGCCTTCTTAGATATGGCTTACTCACCCCCATTTTCCCCTGTTTGGGACCCCATTCAAGTGGCGTGTAATCAAATAAAATGCGATTCGTAATCATCGTGCATCGCTTGCATAAAACATCTTGCTTATGAGCAAGGTGTTTTTTAGAAAATTTGTAATATAGATTTTACGCTTTTTAAGGTTTCATATGCTATAATAGCGTTAAATTGATAGGTAAGGTGATGACATTGAAATCAAAATCCCAAGTCGTCTACGATTACATCGAAACCTTGGTCATCAGCGGAGAGATAAAACCAGGTGAACGTTTGCCAAGTGAGGCACGTCTAGGTGAAATCTTAAAAGTCTCCCGTGTTTCGGTACGCGCAGGCATTGAAAAGCTGAGTGCCATCGGACTCATCAGCAAGAAAAAAGGTGGCGGAAGCTACGTCAACCGCCCGAACCACGAAAACTATTTATCGGTTTTTACGCCTACGTTGTTGCACAACACCGATTTTCTTGAGCTGTTAGAAATCCGTCGCGCCCTCGACACACTGAGTGTACAGCTGTGTGCTAAAAACATCACCGATGCAGGGTTGAGGAAGTTGCATGAGATTACCGATGCGATGGAAAGTGCACAAGATCAAAATGAATTTTTTAACTTGGATAAGAAGTTTCATTTATTGATCTCAAAATACTCAAAAAATCGCTTTCTCCACAACATCCAATTGATCATTTGGGATGTCATTCAAAAGTCTCAACGCATCAGTTATAACAAAGTTGCGAAACCCGTGGTTTATCGTGTGGAAGAACATCATCAAATCTTACATGCGATCACCCATAAAGATCAAGATTTAGCACGCATTTATACCGTTCGCCATCTTGAGAAAATCATTGATACGTTCGTCTGTGAATACAACGAAGGTAAAGATGTGAAACCACTCAAAGAAAATTGATAAAAAGTCAGTGATTCTCACTGGCTTTTTTTTTAGACTGTGCTATAATACATTTTGCACGCCAGCATGGTGGAATTGGTAGACACGCTAGACTCAAAATCTGGTGGTCGCAAGACCGTGTCGGTTCGACTCCGACTGCTGGTACCATCTTTACGCTTAAAGACCCTTGTGGTCTTTTTTTTATTGGTCAATGTGAGGGCTTTCAAAAAAAGAAAAAAGCGCTGTTTTTTTTGATTAAATATGATACGATAAGACATGAAGAAAGGGGTCTAAAATGAAAAGAACATGTCTTTATCAAGCACACATAGCGCTGCAAGCTAAGATGGTTGAATTTGCGGGCTTTGAGATGCCGCTTTATTACAAAAGCATTGCAGCTGAACATGACCTTATCCGTGAAAATGTCGGTATGTTTGACGTTTCCCACATGGGTGAGTTCATCATTGAAGGCAAAGACGCGACACCCTTTGTTGAAGCGCTCTTTACCAACCGTGTTGAGGCCTTAAACCCAGGTCAAATAGCCTACGGTTTCTTGTGTCAAGAAGACGGCGGAGTGGTCGACGATTTATTGGTGTATAAACATCATCAAAATCGCTATTTATTGGTCGTCAATGCGGCCAACATCGAACAAGATTTCGCTTGGATTAAAGCACATCTAAAAGGCGAGGTCACCCTCACCAACGTATCCGATGATTTCGGTGAAATTGCCTTGCAAGGTCCCCAAGCCGCCACCATCTTAAAGCGTGCTTTCGCTTACGATCCACAAGCGTTAGCATACTTCAGCTTTGAGGAGACCACACTGCTGGATCAACCTGTGTTGCTCTCTCGCACCGGGTACACCGGAGAAGACGGTTTTGAACTCTATGCCTCGATTGAAACGACGAAAATGCTTTGGCAGATTCTCTTAGACTCTGGGGTTCAACCTGTGGGTCTTGGGGCACGCGATACTTTACGCTTTGAAGCAGCATTGCCACTTTATGGTCATGAAATTAGCCGCACCATCACGCCATTGGAAGCGGGTCTTAGCTTTGCGGTTGATTTAACAAAACCTTTCATTGGTCAAGAAGCGTTGTTGGCCCAAAAAGAAGGGTCACTGAAGCGTCGTATTGTCGGATTAAAACTTTTGGGAAAAGGAATTATGCGTGAGGGCTATCCCATCTATGCTGGTCAAACGTGTGTGGGTGTTGTCACCACCGGGTATAAACTTCCCACACAAGACGACGCACTCGCGTTCGCTTTAATTGATGCACCCCATCATAAGTTGGGCACGCAACTCGAGGTTGAAATCAGACAGAAACGCTTCCCAGTGGAAGTGCGAAACAAAAAGTTTAGAGCGAAAAAAACAAAAGAAAAAACGGAGGAAAAATATGAAAACACCTAAAGGATTGTATTACGCAGAAACCCACGAATGGGTTAAAGTAGAAGATGGATTTGGTTACGTCGGCATCAGTGATTACGCGCAGCATTCACTCGGTGAAGTCGTCTACGTTGAACTACCTGAAGAAAACGATCATGTAACAAAAGATACTGAGTTTGGTGCGGTTGAATCCGTTAAAGCAGCCTCTGATTTGATGGCGCCTGTCAGTGGTGTGGTCGTGGCAATCAATGACGATCTCGAAGACAGCCCAGAGCTGATCAATGAAGATCCGTATGAGAACTGGATGATTAAAGTTGAGCTCGAAGATCCAAGTGAGATCGAGCGTTTAATGAACGCTGAAGAATACAGCGCATTCTGCGAAGAATAACCTAAAGGAGGAGTTCAATGTTTAAATATTTGCCTCACACTAAAGAAGACATTGAGGCCATGCTTAAAACGATTGGTGTGGATTCGATTGAGGCACTCTATCAAGATGTACCCAAGAGTTTAAAACATCATGATTTGAGCTTACCGAGCTCACATTCAGAACTTGAACTATACGAACATTTTCAGGCACTTGCAAATGACATCGACGTATTGAAACCCGTGATTGGGATGGGTGCTTACGATCACTACACACCCTCAATCATTCGTCACATCATTGAGCGTCAAGAGTTCTTAACCTCCTACACGCCGTATCAGCCTGAGATTTCGCAAGGCACTTTGCAGTACATTTTTGAGTTTCAAAGCATGATTTCCCAGTTAACCGGGATGGAAATTGCCAACGCTTCATTGTATGACGGAGCCACTGCGACCGCGGAAGCCATGTTTATGATTTGCGCGATTCGCAAAAAACAACGCATTTTGGTGTCCAACACCATCAATCCCAACATTATAAGCGTCTTAAAGACGTATGCACACTATAAAGGCATCACCATCGACCTGTTAGACCATCATGAAGGTGTAAGCTCATTAGAAGCGCTCAAAGCACACTTTACAGATGAACACGCAGGTTTGATCGTACAAAGTCCGAACGTGTTTGGTCTCATCGAAGATTATGCGGGATTTAAAGACGTCCTTGAAGAAAAACAAGGTCTGTTTGTGATCAACCAAGATCCAAGCACCCTTGCTCATCTTAAAACACCATCAGCCTGGGGTGCCGATGTGGCGGTGGGTGAGGCCCAATCCTTAGGCTTACCCCTTCAATTTGGTGGCCCCTACATTGGTTATCTAGCCAGCAAAAAAGCGTACGTGCGAAAAATGCCTGGACGCATTTGTGGCATGACCAAAGACAGCGAAGGGAAGCGCGCGTTTGTGTTAACCTTCCAAGCAAGAGAACAGCACATTCGTCGTGATAAAGCCAATTCCAACATCTGTTCAAACCAAAGTTTGTTGGCTCTTTTTGTGACGATTTATCTTGCGACAATGGGCAAAAAAGGTCTTTACGAAGCGGCGCAACTCTCCATGGATGCTGCCTACACTCTTCACGACCGCTTGCTAGAACTGCCTATCTTTGAGCCTGTGTTTAGCGGTCAACCCTTCTTCAAAGAATTCACATTAAAATCCACCCTTCCTGTTAATATGGTCCAAGAAGCACTTGAAGCACACGGCTATCTCGGCCCCTACGATCTTCATGAGATGGGTCTTGGCGATGGGTCATGGGTGAGTTTTGCGATGACTGAAAAACGTACAGAAGAAGATGTTGAAACCATCATTAAAGCATTGGAGGCGTTGGTATGAGCTACTATGATACGTTAATTTTTGATTTATCAACGCATGCCCGTAAAGGCTATACCTTGCCCAAACGCACCTTCAAGCGCCAAGCACTCCCCACACACTTGTTACGGGAGGATTGTCCTGGGTTACCCGAAGTCAGTGAAGTCGAAGTGGTGCGCCATTACACCAACGTTTCAATGAAGAACTTTGGAATTGAAACAGGCATGTATCCACTCGGCTCTTGTACGATGAAATACAACCCTAAAATTAATCAAGATTTAGCGAACCTTCCGAGCTTTTCTGCGCTTCATCCTTATCAGCCCACACGCACCGTTCAAGGAATGTTAAAGCTGTTGGATGATCTACAGTCTTATCTCTCAGAAATCTCAGGGTTAGCCCGTTACACATTGAACTCCTATGCCGGGGCGCACGGCGAGTTGATTGGTTTAATGATCATGAAGCGCTATTTTGAGAGTCGTGGTGAACATCACCGCGTCAACATCATCGTGCCCGATGCGGCGCACGGAACCAACCCAGCAAGTGCTGTTGTGGCGGGATTTAAGGTCATTGAAGTGCCCTCAGAAAAGGATGGCTCAGTGTCTGTTGAGGTGTTAAAAGGCGTTGTCGATGAGAACCTAGCAGGAATAATGTTAACCAACCCCAACACCCTAGGGATGTTTGAAAAAGACATTTTAAACGTTGCCGAACTCATTCATGATCATGGTGGATTACTCTATTACGATGGTGCTAACTTAAATCCGATTTTAGGTAAAGTTCGCCCCGGTGACATGGGCTTTGACATCATGCACATCAACCTTCATAAAACCTTCTCTACCCCTCATGGTGGTGGCGGACCTGGATCGGGTCCTGTCGGTGTTGCAGAACACTTAGTCCCCTTCCTGCCCAAACCGTTGATTAAAAAAGTCGACAACACGTATCACATTGAACGCGATAATGAGACGACATTAGGTCAAATATCTCACTTTTACGGTAACGTCGGTGTGGCCATGAAAGCCTACACCTACATTTTATCCAACGGGAAAGAACACTTACCAGAAGTCGCCAAATTCGCGGTCTTGAATGCAAACTATGTGAAAGAGTCACTCAAAGATCTCTTTGAACTGCCTGTTGAAGGTGTGTGCAAACACGAGTTTGTTTTCAATGGTTTAAAAGATAAATCCACAGGCGTCACCACCCTAGATGTTGCGAAGCGCCTTCTTGATTTTGGGGTTCACCCACCGACCATTTACTTCCCATTGCTCTACAAAGAAGCTTTGATGATTGAACCTGTCGAAACCGAATCGAAACAAACCCTTGATCGTTTCATCGAGGTCATGCGTGTCATTGCTAAAGAAGCCAAAGAGACCCCAGAAGTGGTGAAAGGTGCACCGCACAACACCATTGTCAAACGTCTTGATGAAGCCTTAGCGGCCCGTCAACCTGTGGTGAAATATACCGACATTCCTAAATAAGCTAAAACGGTTTGTCAAACCAACGTTTGACAAACCGTATTTTCTTGTTTTAAAAGGAAATTTGCTTGCATTTCAAATGACTTAATGATAAAGTATTCACGTATTAAAGGAGGAAGACTATGCGCGTACAATTTGTCTTACGTTGCACCGAGTGCAACAATGAAAATTATATCATGACGAAAAATAAAAAAACGCATCCCGGACGCATGGAAGTTAAAAAATTCTGTCCTAAATGCAATAAGCAAACGATGCATCGTGAGAAAAAATAAAAGAACTTCCGCAGGGAAGTTTTTTTTCAATTAGGAGGCGTGTATGGCATACATTGTCGGTGTGGATGTCGGTGGCACAACCATAAAGTTTGGTTTTTTTGATGACCACGCAGAACTGCTCGAAAAGTTTAGTATCGAAACCGTAATCACGCACGAGCCACAAGACTTATTGGATATGATTGCGTCGACCATTGAACAAAAGATTCCTTTAGAAGACCTCTTAGGCATTGGCATTGGTGTGCCCGGGCCCGTCATTAATGGTGTCGTTCAAGGTGCGGTAAACTTAGATTGGAAGATTGTCGATGTGAAAGGCTATTTCCAACTTCGCTTACCTGGTGTCAATGTGCTCGTTCACAACGATGCCAACATTGCGGCCCTTGGTGAAGCGTCTTTTGGTGAGCGGCCTTATCGCAACATGGTGCTGATCACGTTAGGAACAGGCGTCGGTGGAGGCGTCATTTTAGAAGGCAAAATCTGGTCTGGCACCCACGGTGTGGGTGGTGAGATTGGACACATGCGTGTCAGTGAAGACGGCATTTTATGTAACTGTGGTTTAAAGGGTTGTTTAGAAACCATCGCTTCAGCGACTGGAATAAAACGCCGTGCAAAGCACTATTTAGAGCGGTCAGAGCCCTCAATCCTTACAGAACCCTTCTCTGCTAAAGCGATTTTTGAAGCCGCAAAACAAGGCGATGTTTTGGCTCTTAAAGTCATTGAGGATCTCAGTGAAACACTCGCAAAAGCATTACAAAATCTCGCAGTCGTTTTGGATCCTGAAGCGTTTGTCTTAGGTGGCGGAGTCTCCCATGCAGGCGAGTTTTTGAGAGCGAAGGTCGAGGAAAAGTTTGCTTTGATGGCCTTTGGCCAACAAGCAAAAAACATTCAAATTACACTGGCAAGCTTAGGCAATGATGCTGGTATTTATGGTTGCTTGAAGGCGGTTTTGGATGCTTAAGACAATCTTGAATGAGTTTGCGGAAAACAGCTACATTCTCTCAGAAGACGAAGTGACTTATGTCATCGACCCTGGTTCAAACACCGCATCGATGTTAAGCTACTTAGAAAAGCACGCACTTCATCCGCAAGCCATCTTATTGACACATGGTCATTTCGATCACATACAAGGTGTCAATGAGTTAATGGAACGCTACCGCATCCCTGTATTCATTCATCCTGACGAACGTGATTTTCTATTTGACCCGAACCTTAATTTAAGCACCTTAATGCGTGAGCCTTACCGTGTGTTTCAAAAAGAGCTTGTAAAAGTGTATCATGAGAATCAAACGTTCCCGTTAGGGACTCAAGAAATACGGGTCTTACATACCCCGGGGCATACGCGTGGTTCAGTCAGTTTTGCATTAGACTCGATGCTGTTTAGTGGCGATGCTCTGTTTAAAGAAACGATTGGTCGCACCGATTTACCCACAGGTGATCACCGTACCCTAATCGAGACGGTTCATCGTTTAATTGAGAGTTTTCCTGAAAACACCCTGGTCTATCCAGGTCATGGTCCTATGACCACCATCGTACATGAAAAACATCACAACCCCTACGTAAAGGAGTGATCCGATGCGATCGTTTATCATCGTTCTAGTATCCATATTAGGACTACTTATTGTGGCAACAACTCTTTTCAATCAAGCGCAAAACGCACTCGCACCCTATGAAGCGCTGATAAACAACACCCAAGCGATTGAAAACGCAGAAGAGTTTGAAGAGGTGCAAGCAGCTTTAAACGATTTAAATAACCGTTTTATTTTGACCCGCATGTTCATTGGCGGAGAAATTGAACACCTAACTCAAAGATTGGAGACTTTTGATATGATCAGCAACATTGAATTTGTCACCTATGAGCAGTTTTTATCCCCAGATAATCCACGCATTACCATTGAAGTAGAAGATTTTGGCACCATGACACTCGAACTCTTTCCAGAGGTGGCGCCGAATTCTGTGAACAACATGATTCAACTCATTCAAAACGGCTATTACGATGGGTTGGTTTTCCACCGCATCATCTCAGGCTTTATGATTCAAGGTGGTTGGGGGCCAGACACGGGATGTGTGATCCCTGGTGAGTTTGTTGCGAATCAAGTGGCGAACCCACTGAAGCACACACGCGGTGTGTTATCGATGGCAAGAACGAATGTCTTTAATTCAGCAACCAGCCAATTTTTCATTGTCCACCGCGACTCCCTCTTTTTGGACCGTCAGTACGCGGCGTTTGGTGCCTTGGTTGAAGGATTTGATGTGCTTGATGGCATCGCTTCCGTCGCAACTGGTTTCCAAGACCGCCCGACCAATGACGTAGTGATGACCCGTGTCACGGTTGATTTAAGAGGTTACACCCCACAAGCCCCCACGTGCGTCAGTCCTTAAGGCAATCTCGATTGCCTTTTTTTTGTGCTTTTAGCACTCATTGCTTGACAGTGCTATTTGAGTTGTTTATAATACCATTAGCATTAAGTATAAGCGAGTGCTAAAAGGGGGTTTCTCATGTTAAGTCAACGTCAAAAGGATGTCCTTCGACTCATTGTTGAGGAGTTTGTTAAGACCGCAGAACCGGTTGGGTCTAGAACGCTGTCCAAACTGCTCGACTTTTCGCCTGCCACCATCCGTAACGACATGGCGGATTTAGAAGAGTTGGGCTATTTAGAAAAGACCCATTCCTCCTCCGGCCGTGTGCCGAGTGAACTAGGATACCATTACTACGTTGAAACACTCATGCAAGAAGCCGATACCACCATTGACTTAAAATTGATTGACTCACTCTTTAAAGATTCATCGAAAAACCGCGATCAAACCATCGAAGAAGCGATTGCCTTACTCTCACAGCTGACCAACTACACGACGGTCGCTCTTGGACCACAAGCACGCAATTCTAAGGTCAAGCGTATCGAACTGATTCCGCTTTATGATCGTGTCAGTGTGTTGCTGGTGATCACGAATCTCGGTCATGTCGAAAGCAAGCAAATCACACTCCCCGCCCAAGTGGATGTGGAAGAACTGACAAAAATTGTGCAAATCCTCAATGAAATCTTGTTGGATGTGCCCATCAGTCAAGTCAGTGAAAAACTGCACTATGAAATCTCCCAACAATCCATTAAAGAGTTGCTTGATTACAACGAGCGTATCTTGGAAGCTTTCTTAGAAGCGTTTAGTCAGTTTACAGAAAGTAAGTACTATCTCTCAGGCCAAAGCAACATGTTGTATCAGCCTGAATTTAGTGATTTAGACCGTGTTCGTGACTTAATGAACTTCTTTGAACGAAACGACATCTTGAAACTGATTGATCACTCGGACAATAAAGGCTTAACCGTACGCATTGGTCATGAAAATCAAATCACCGCCATGAAGGATTGTTCGGTCGTGATGGTCCCTTATGACCTTGGGCAAAACGAAACCGGCACCATTGCGGTGGTGGGCCCCACTCGAATGGACTATCAAAAAGTCATTCCGCTGCTCAAATACCTCGCAGCTCACATCTCAAAACTCTATCATAAAACTTAAGGAGGCATCATGAGCGAAGATCTTAAAAAATCCTCGAAGGATTCGGCTCTTGAAGAGACCGAACGTGTGAATCCTGAACCTCAGGAGACCGACACACCCACAAAACCAGAGAAAAAAAGTAAAGCGAAGAAAGCCGATGTCAAAGATGAGCGTATCGCTGCTTTAGAAGCAGAGGTCATCCGCTTGAATGCGGCGGTCGAGGAGTATAAAGACCACCATCTGCGCAATCAAGCGGAACTTCAGAACTTCAAACGCCGGATGACAGAAGAAAAGATCAAAGACCGTCAGTATGCGAACGTTGAAGTGATGAAGAAACTGTTACCCATTTTGGATCATTTAGAGGCTGCGCTCGTCAATGAAGGGCAAAAAGAGGCTTTCCAACCCTTTTTGAAAGGGTTCCAAATGATTCATAAAAATCTATTAGACACCCTTACCTCAGAAGGGTTGCAGGTCATTGAAGCCTTAGAACAACCCTTCGACCCGACACTGCATGAAGCCGTGATGACCGAGGAACATCCATCACTGCCTTCTCAAACCGTCATTCAAGAGTTCCAAAAAGGTTATAAATTTAAAGATCGTTTGCTGCGGGCCACCATGGTCAAAGTCAGCGAATAACACCCAAAAAGGAGAGATAATTATGCCAAAAATGATTGGAATCGATTTAGGTACCACAAACTCATGCGTCGCCGTCATGGAAGGTGGCGAAGCAAAAGTCATCCCAAATCCTGAAGGAGGTCGCACCACACCAAGCGTGGTGGCTTTCAAAAAAGGGGACATTCAGGTAGGCGAAGTAGCCAAACGCCAAATTGTAACAAACCCTGAAACCATCACCTCCATCAAACGTAAAATGGGAACCACAGAGAAAGTGACCGCCAATGGTCGCGACTATTCCGCACAAGAAATCAGTGCGATGATTTTACAAAACTTAAAAGCAACCGCTGAAAGCTATTTAGGTGAGAAAGTCACCGAAGCTGTCATTACAGTGCCTGCGTATTTCAACGATGCTGAAAGACAAGCCACCAAAGATGCTGGTAAAATTGCCGGTCTTGATGTTAAACGCATCATCAACGAACCAACCGCCGCAGCTTTAGCCTACGGCATCGACAAAACCGATAAAGATCAAACCATTCTAGTCTTCGACTTAGGTGGCGGTACGTTTGACGTCTCGATTTTAGAGTTATCCGACGGCACGTTTGAAGTTATTTCCACCGCGGGGGATAACCGTTTAGGTGGCGATGATTTCGATGAACGCATCATTGAATACCTTGTCAATGAATTTAAACGCGACCAAGGCGCAGACTTACGTAAAGATAAAATGGCAATGCAACGAATCAAAGACGCTGCCGAAAAAGCGAAGCGCGATCTTTCAGGTGTCAGTGAAACGTCCATTTCCTTACCATACATCACAGTCGGATCCGATGGCCCAATGCACTTAGACACCCAACTGAGCCGCGCGAAGTTCAATGACTTAACTCAAGACCTTGTTGAACGGACCATGGGCCCTGTGCGTCAAGCCTTAAAAGACGCTAAACTCACCAACAATGACTTGCATCAAGTCATTCTCGTGGGTGGATCAACTCGTATTCCAGCGGTCCAAGAAGCCATCAAAAAAGAACTCGGTAAAGAGCCTAATAAAGGCGTAAATCCCGACGAAGTTGTGGCTTTAGGTGCTGCCATTCAAGCGGGCGTCTTGCAAGGCGATGTCAAAGACATTTTACTGCTCGATGTGACCCCACTTTCACTAGGCATCGAAACCTTAGGTAGTGTGTTCACTAAGTTGATTGAACGCAACACCACCATTCCTACCAAAAAATCACAAGTCTTCTCGACTGCCGCAGACAACCAGCCTGCGGTTGACATTCATGTCTTACAAGGTGAGCGCCCGATGGCAAACCAAAATAAAACCTTAGGGAAGTTCCAACTCACAGACATTCCACCAGCACCACGTGGCGTGCCTCAAATTGAAGTCACGTTTGACATCGATGCTAACGGCATCGTCAATGTCTCCGCGAAAGACTTAGGCACCAATAAGAGTCAAAACATCACCATCAAAAACAATGAAGGACTCACTGAAGCTGACATTGATCGCATGATTAAAGAAGCCGAAGAAAACGCCGAAAAAGATGCGCTCTTAAAAGAAGCAGCCGATGCTCGTAACGAAGCAGAGCAATTGATTTTCGCCACCAACAAAGCAATAAAAGACTTAGGTGACGACATCAGTAACGAAGAAAAAGAAGAAGCAACTGCGGCCGTTGAAACGCTACAAAAAGCGTTAGACTCAAACGACACTGAAAAAATTAAAAAAGAAAAAGACGCGCTTGAAAAAATTGCTCAAACGTTTGCGACCAAAGCCTATGAAAAAGCTCAGCAAGCTCAACAATCACAAGCCGGCGAAACCAGCACCGAAACGTCCTCAGAAGACGATGACGTCATCGATGCAGATTTTGAAGAAGTTAAAGAGTAAGGCTAAAAGCAGCAACGCTGCTTTTTCCCTATCTAGTGAGGTGATTGTATGAGTAAACGAGATTACTATGAAGTCTTGGGGGTCCCCAAAAGTGTCGCCCAAGACGAGTTAAAGAAAGCCTACCGAAAACTGGCCCGTCAATATCATCCAGATGTGAATAAAGAGGCAGACGCAGAAGCGAAGTTTAAAGAAATCCAAGAAGCCTATGAAGTTCTCTCAGATGATCAAAAACGAGCACAGTATGACCGCTTTGGCCACCAAGCAAACCAACAAGGCTTTGGCGGCGGTTTTGATGGCTTTGCAGACTTTGACATCAACGATATTTTTTCATCTTTCTTTGGCGGTGGCCAAGGCCGTGCTCAAGCCCGCGCCAATCAGCCACGTAAAGGCCAAGACATTCATAAGCGCATGAAAGCAACGTTTGATGAAGCGGTGCATGGCGCTAAAAAGACCATCAAAACCAATGTCTATGAAGAATGTGGAACGTGTCATGGCTCGGGTGCCCATTCAAAAAGTGATGTGTCGACGTGTAGCGAATGTCGCGGCAGCGGCTCAGTCACTGTCGAGCAGCAAACACTCTTTGGACGCACACGCACGCAAACGACATGTCCACGCTGTCAAGGGTCCGGTAAAACCATCACCCGTAAATGTCAAACCTGTCAAGGCGATGGCATGGTAAGTAAAGATAAGACCGTCACCGTCAACATTCCTCAAGGCATTGATAACAACAACCAGTTACGGATGCCTGGGTATGGACACAAAGGCATCAACGGCGGGCCTAACGGCGATTTATACATCGTCTTTGAAGTTGAAGACGATCCTAAATACGAACGCCACGGCGATGATTTGGTGATGGACATGCCGCTGACGGTCACACAAGCGACCTTAGGGGATGAAATCGTGATTCCCACACCTTATGGGAATGTTAAACTAAAAATTCCTGCGGGGACGCAGTCACAAAAAACCTTCCGTATTCGTGGAAAAGGCATGCCAAATCTACGAACGAAAAAAGTGGGAGATTTGCATGT
>SKJA01000109.1 GCA_007116105.1 Candidatus Izemoplasma sp. | reverse complement strand
CTTGCTTTGTTAAAAGACGCATTACAAGATCAACGCGTGGATGAACAAAATTATCGCTTTTTTACGGTAGATAGTCAATCCCTCATGCGTTTTGGCAAAGTCAATGTTCATTTTTATCAAACCACGCACTCCATCCCTGGAAGCATTGCGATTGCGATTGAAACGCCCGATGGGATGTTGGTTTACGCACCTGATTTTACATTCAACCAACACGTGGATCCTAACTACCGTACGGCCTTTGATCGTTTGAGTGCGATTGCCTCAAAATCGGTTCTCGCCTTGATGTGTGAAAGTTTAGGTGCCGATGTCTATTCTACTGGGACAGCGGAACAAAACTTAGATTATTACATCAATGAAGCCTTTTTGAATCGTCAACAACGGATCATTGTCACGGCTTTCTCGACGGACATCTATCGCATTCAACGAGTGGTTAACACCGCCTTAAAGCATGGTCGTAAGATTGCGATCATTGGACGTAAAGCTCAACGGATGATTGACATTGCCATCACCACAGGCGTCTTAAAAATTCCTGACGACCAACTGGTCTCATTGAAGTTTATCGATGAGAAAAAACCACGTCAAGACGAAAACCTCATGATTTTAGTCGCAGGGGATCGTCACGAGCCTTTTCATATGTTACAGCGAATGATCAATAAACAAGACCGTTTGGTTCACATTGATGAACACGATCTTGTGCTTTTAATGACCCCCCCTGTCCCTGGAACCGAACGCATTGCAGCGCGGACACTAGACATCATTTACCGTCATGACATCAACGTGAGTAAAATTGATAAAACCATGTTACCCCCAGCGCATGCTAGCCGCTCTGACATCAAGATGTTGATCAACATGCTTAACCCCAAAACCTTTATTCCAGTCGTGGGTGAGTATCGTCATTTCTACCAAATGAGAAGTATTGCCAGTGAACTAAATCTTTCAGATCGCTATCATGAACTCGAAAACGGCGAAGTTTTGGAGTGGGTCAACGGTCACGTTAAACCCAGTAAAGATCGCGTTGAAGTTGGCGATGTGATGGTCGATGGGTTAATGGACGAAGACATTCACAACGTCGTCTTGAAAGATCGCGAAATTCTTTCACAAGATGGCGCCATCATCATCATGGGCGTCATTAATGTCAAGCAACGTAAGCTTGTCGCACCACCCGAAGTGATGACGCGTGGGTTCGTTTACATGAAAGAAAATGAAGATTTAATCACCGAAGTATCCGCCCTCTTTGAAAAAATCATTGTCGAGTCTTTTTTGCAAAAAGGGTTTGATTGGCGTCAACTTAAAGAACGTTTAAGAGAACAAATCAGTCGTTATCTTTACCAACAAACCGATCGTCGACCCATTGTGATGCCGGTCTTAATGGATGTCCCTAACAAATGATACCCGTCATTGAGCTTTTTGATGCGGATTACCGCAAAAGCCTTCAAGGCTTGCCATTACATCGAGGAGCGCGGGGTGTTGTTTATAAAGAAGGGCTCGTTGCGCTTTTATATTACGAAACCTTGAACCACTATGTGTTACCGGGTGGCGGCATCGAAGCGGGTGAAGATGAAGTCGGTGCATTAAAGCGAGAACTTTTAGAGGAAATAGGCTATGACGTGGTCGACGTTGAAGCGACGGTCGTGGTGAAAGAGCACTTTGCCGATAGTCTTTGGCACCATCATTTCTTCAAAGCCAACGTCGTAGATCAAGCAAAACCGCTTCAGTTGTCGGAAGAAGAACGTGCACTGAACCCACGTTTGGTTTGGAAGGCACCCCTG
This sequence comes from Candidatus Izemoplasma sp., assembly GCA_007116105.1. GTDB lineage: Bacteria > Bacillota_I > Bacilli_A > Izemoplasmatales > Izemoplasmataceae > CSBR16-87. The sequence continues at coordinate 6,630 of SKJA01000109.1, read as the reverse complement.
GATGCTCTAGAAATCCTTAGTCTTCACGAGGGTGATCACCCTCACTCACAAGCCATCATGCAGCGTGAGTTTTTAGGACTTATGCACAGTTTGTCTAATGGTTTACAAAGTTTTTGATTATGATATAATGTTTCAGTATGACTAAAGGAGGATTCACATTGGCTAAATTAGAAAACATGCAAGATTCGCATGTAAAGCTTACCATTGAGGTAAGCGCAGAACATTTTGAGCACGGTCTTGACTATGCTTACGACAAAATCAAAGATGATGTCGAAATTAAAGGGTTCCGCAAAGGTAAAGTAACACGGGCGATGTATGAAAAGCACCGTGGCGTTGAGTCACTGTATGACGAAGCGTTAAACCATGTGATTGGCGAAACCTATTTCGATGCCATCGAAGAACACAGTGTGGATGTCGTCGCACAACCAAAAATCGATTTGGATATCACCACCGTTGAAAAAGGCAAGAGTTTTACCTTTACAGCGATTGTCGCCATACGTCCTGAAGTAACCCTCGGGGAATACAAAGGTTTAGTGTATGACGCCCCATCGGATGATGTCACTGAAGAAGAAGTCACACAAGAAATCGATCGTTTACGTGAACAAGGGGCTGAACTTAAAGTCTTAGAAGACGCCACTTTGGCTAACGGTCACACGGCAATTTTTGATTTCGAAGGATTCGTCGACAACGTAGCATTTGATGGCGGGAAAGCCGAAAACTATGAATTAGTGATTGGCTCAGGTCAGTTCATTCCTGGCTTTGAAGAGCAAATGGTTGGTTTAAAAGCGGGCGAAGAGAAAGACATTCAAGTCACTTTCCCAGAAGAATACCAAGCGGAAAACCTCAAAGGTAAAGACGCAATCTTTAAAATCAAACTGCATGAAATCAAAGAAAAAGTGTTGCCTGAACTCACCGATGAGTTTGTCAAAGAACTCGAAAAAGAAGGCATCGAGAGCGTCGAAGCTTTAAAAGAGAGTACAAAGAAGACACTGTTAGAAACCAAAGAGAAAAACAACAAGAATAAGAAAACAGACTTTGCAGTAGAAACAGCAAGTCAAAACGCGAGTGTTCTTATTCCTGAAGAAATGATTCAAAATGAGAAAAACCGGATGCTTGACAACACGCGTGAACAAGTCAAACAATATGGTATTGGGTTAGAACAATACCTTCAGTTTTCTGGTCTTACGATGGAACAGTTTGAAGCAAACTTACGCCGTGATGCAGAAAAATCGATTCGCTACAACTTAACGTTGGATGCGATTGTGAAAGCTGAAAAACTAGAAGCAACGGACGAAGAAGTGGAAAAAAAATACGCGTCTTTAGCCGCTCAGTACAACTTAGAACTCGAACAGATTAAATCACAAATCAATCCTGATTCTGTTAAGCATGAAGTGGTGCTCAACAAAGCAGTTGATTTCATTGTGGCTCATTTAACGATTAAATAACACTTCGCAAGAAGTGTTTTTTAAAGGAGGTATCGTATGATTTTTGTTTTTGATTTAGATGGCACGTTGCTGCACGATGACAAAACACTAAGCACACAGACCCGTGATACCATTGAAACGCTCAAAACACGTGGTCATACCGTGTGGATTGCGACGGGTCGAGCCTATGAAACAGCGTATCCTTATGCTGAAAAGCTTGGTCTAAGTGGTCCCATCATTCTAAACAACGGTGCCCTCATCAAGAGTGTCGATGGTCAAACGATTTACCGTCAACGCTTCATCCCTAAAGACGCACAAAAGCGGATGATCGAACACAACGACCGTCACCAACTTCCCTACGCTTTAGTGAGTGAAGCCGGCATCTATGGACCTAAACATCATCCATTGTCTTTTTACCGTAAACTTCGAAGCTTACATCCTAAAACACCCATTCAACTGCATGAGTTTCAAGATGCAAAGACGCTAGCGCACGTAGACACCTATAAACTGTTTACCATCATTGAGGATGACGTTTTTTTTAATGAGGTTCTCACCACGATGAAAGACAGTTCAGAGGCCTACTTCACACAAAGCATGAAAAGCTATCTAGATATGCTTCCTTACCAAACCAATAAAGGTGAAGCGCTTGAGTGGTTGCTTGAGCATGAAGGATATGACCTCAGCGAAGTGATTGCGTTTGGCGATAATGACAACGATGTTCAAATGCTCAATGTTTCCCGCTTTTCTTATGCTGTAAATAATGCTACAATACTAGCGAAAAAGGCAGCCACTGACATTACCCCACTTTCAAACAATGAAGATGGCGTAGCCGTACTCATTCAAACTTGGCTCGAGATGAGCAAAGAAGGAGACTTACCATGGCAGAAAAAGTTGTAAAGATCAAAGACGAAGCGGGTGTTCATGCACGCCCAGCAGCAAAACTCTCACATTTAGCTGCATCCTTTGATAACAAAATTGAACTAACCTATCAAAATCGCACCATCGACTTAAAAAGCATCATGGGTATCATGAGCTTAGGCATTCCTCAACACGCAGAAATCACCTTACACGTTCAAGGGGATGATGCAGAAGAAGTCCTAGCAAAGCTCATGGAAGGCATGGCATCTTTAGAACTCGTTTAAAGATGGTCAACGACCCTTATCTTGTCGATGAGGGTCTTTTTATTTGCTTTAAATGGCTTTTTGAAGCTTTTTATTTATATGCTTATAGATTGCAAGGTCAGTCTGTATAGCGTAAAATAACAAGTGTCAAGCCAATCCAACTGAGGTGAACTTTATGTATACGAAAACAGAACGAAGTGCCGGAAATTTACCGAGCATTGCCATTCGTGGTTTGGCCCCTTTTCCAAACACTGATGTGCGCACAGAAGTGGGCCGCAGTGTTAGTAAAACGGCATTGCTTGAAGCAGAACGCAATCACGACAATCATGTCCTATTACTCATTCAAAAAAATCCGATGATCGACGAACCAGAAGAATCGGATCTTTTAAGTGTGGGCATTGTTGCTAAAATTGGTATTAAAATCAAACTGCCAAATGGAAACTTCAAAGTGAAGTTTGACCCCATCGTACGTGCAAGAATTCATGGTTTTACCCAAATGCATCCTTTCATTGCCACTGAGTTTGAGACACTGCCTTCTGTCCAAGAAGATGTTGATCAAGAAATTGCCTTGGTGCGCATGATTGTCAAGCTTGTCATGGAAAATGGTCAAAACATTTTAAACAACCCTAAACAAACGCTTGAAATGATTCAAGCGGGTGTTTCAAGTGAAAAACTCGCAGACGTCGTGGCGAGTAACTTAAAAATTCCTGAAAAGGAAAAGTTCAAGTATCTTGAAACCGATTCGATTGAAAAACGCCTAAACTATCTCTTACAAGACATCGAAAAAGAGCGCCACATGAATGAGATTGAAGACAAAATCAATCGGACTGTAAAGAAAAACATCGACGAAAACCAACGGGAATACTATTTGCGTGAAAAACTACGTGCCATCCAAGAAGAACTTGGCGATAAAGCCAAAAAAGAATCTGAAATAGAAGAACTTCGCAAAAAAATCCTAGAGAAAAAAATGCCACCGCACATTGAAGAGAAAGCACTGTATGAGCTTTCGCGCTATGAAACACTCCCAGCTGCAAGTGGAGAATCTGGTGTCATTCGAACGTATTTGGATTTCATTGTGGATCTTCCATGGCATGAACAAAGTCAAGATGAAACCGACATCAACAAAGCTGAAGCGGCGTTGGAACAAACTCATTTCGGTTTAGAAAAAGTCAAAGAACGCATCATTGAGTATCTTGCCGTAAAACTTTTGACTGGGAAAAACCCACAAACCATTTTATGTCTAGTCGGGCCCCCAGGCGTCGGTAAAACATCTCTTGCTCAATCCATTGCCAAAGCCTTAGGCCGTGCGTTTGTTAAACAATCCCTCGGTGGCGTCAAAGACGAGTCAGAGATTCGTGGTCACCGTCGTACCTACTTAGGTGCCTTACCTGGACGTATTTTGCAAGGCATGCGAAAAGCCAAAGTCACCAACCCACTTTACTTGCTCGATGAAATTGATAAACTTGGATATGATTACAAAGGCGATCCAAGTGCAGCTTTACTTGAGGTGTTAGATCCAGAGCAAAACACCAACTTCTCGGATCACTACCTAGAAGACACCTACGACCTATCACAAGTACTGTTCATCGCAACCGCAAACTACATTGGAAACATTCCTGCGCCTTTACGTGACCGGATGGAAATCATAGAGCTCTCATCGTACACTGAAATTGAGAAGTTCAATATTGCGAAAGAACATTTGATTCCTAAGCAAGTCGGTTCGCATGGCTTAACTGAAAACAAACTGACCATTCACGATGACGCCGTCATGATGATGATTCGTGAGTACACCCGTGAAGCGGGTGTTCGTCAATTGGACCGTCTTTTTGGAACCATTGTACGTAAAGCCATCAAAGCCATTTTGGGAGACAAAAAAGACACCGTCGACGTCACGACAGAGAATCTGAAATCGTTTTTAGGTAAAGCTAAATACAGTTCTAACCGCGCCGATAAAGAAGATCAAATTGGCGTCGCAACAGGTCTTGCCTATACTCAGTTTGGAGGCGACACCCTCCCAGTTGAAGTCGCATTTTACAAAGGTAAAGGTCAGCTTTCACTCACAGGCCAACTCGGTGATGTCATGAAAGAATCGGCTCACGCTGCGCTGTCTTACATCCGTGCCAACGCCGAAAAATACAACATTGATAAAGAAATGTTTGAAACAACCAACGTGCATATTCACGTGCCTGAAGGTGCCATTCCTAAAGATGGTCCATCCGCAGGTGTGACCATCACGACCGCTTTAATCAGTGCACTGTCCAATCGCAAAGTAGATCACACCATCGGTATGACTGGTGAAGTGACATTGCGAGGCCGTGTCTTACCGATTGGTGGCTTGAAAGAGAAAGCCATCGCAGCCCACCGCAGTGGGTTAAAAAAGATTCTCATTCCTAAAGAGAACGAACGTGACATCGAGGACATTCCTCAAGAAGTTCGCGATGCATTGGAAATTGTTGCAGTCGAGACCATCGACGAAATTATTTCCTCAATTTTAAAAGCTTAAGGCAATCGAAAGATTGCCTTTTTCACAAGGAGAAAAACTATGTTTGAACACGTTGAAACACGTCCCATCACGGTCGTTAAAAGTGCTGATTTTCCACAAACTGATTTACCAGAGTTCGTCTTTATTGGGCGCTCGAATGTAGGAAAAAGTAGTCTTTTGAATGCCGTCACCAATCGTAAGAAGTTGGCCTACACTTCTGGAGCACCTGGGAAAACTCAAACCATAAACTTTTACTTGATCGATGAAAAGTTTTATCTTGTCGATGTGCCTGGTTATGGGTATGCCCGTGTGAGCAAAAAAGCGCGCGAAGCGTTCGGTGAGATGATCGAACGGTACTTGACCACCCGTGAGACACTCCGTTGTGTGTATCTTCTCATCGACATGCGTCATGACCCACTTGAAGATGATGTGATTATGGTCGACTACTTAAAGCAAATGGATCTTAATTTTAAAATTGTCCTCACAAAAGCAGATAAGTTGTCAAACAACCAACAAGCTTCACAACGTGCGAAGTTAGCAAAAGGCTTTGTGTTAGCAAGTGATGATTTCATCCCTACCTCAGCCACCACAAAGTTAAACATCGATTTTTTAAGAGCCGATATTTTAAGCCAACTGTAATGTTTTCACTTGCGAGACACCTTAAAATTATGGTATAGTAAATCAAAGCAATAAAGAGGAAGAGTACTTTGTGACGGGTTTTTTTAGAGAGTCGATGGCTGGTGAAAATCGACATCCCCCACAAATGAAGTCCCCTCGAGCTCATTTTCTGAAAACAGTAAGAAAATGCGTCGGCGGCGTTAACGCTTCAAGCGCTAGCTTCGGCTAGAACTAAGGTGGTACCGCGATCTTCTCGTCCTTTATTTCGAGAAGATTTTTTTATTTTAATTTAGAGAGGAGTTTTACGATGAATGTAAAACGTTGGGTTACCAAAAATGCTTTATTGAACATTATTTTAGGCATCCTGATCATCGTGTTTGCGGTGGTTGCGATGTTCTTCACTTCCTTGATCGATGATTTTTTAGCTGTCTTGGTGGGGGTCTTAATTCTGTACTGGTCCGCAATGCGGTTTTACCAAGATGTGCGACGCTATAAGAGTTCACAAGCGCTCTTTATTGTGACGGTTGAGTTTGTTATTGCAGTGGTGGCCTCGTATTTTCTAATTGTTCAACAAGCGGGTATCGCGCGCTACTTAGGGATTGTCCTTTATGCTCGTGGGTTTGTGGTTTTGTTGATTGGACAGCTGTTTACGAAAAAACTTGCGTTTGAGCGTTTTGCCTTTGCCATGGCGTTTCTTACGCTTGGGGCATACGTTTGGTTTGGTAACAATGCCTACGAAACACAACTGAAATGGGTTTTATTCATCGCTTTGATTCTCTATGGGGCCTTATTGCTGTATGAGGGCTTAAAAGCATCAAAGAAGACATAGGAGGCCGCACATGAGTATTGAAAAAAAGTATGATCATCACACCGTTGAAGAAGGACGCTATCGTCAATGGCGCGAGGCTGGCTATTTTAGATCAGGAGATGCTTCAAAACCACCCTACACCATTGTCATCCCACCCCCAAACGTCACCGGAAAGCT
>SKJA01000107.1 GCA_007116105.1 Candidatus Izemoplasma sp. | reverse complement strand
TTGGTGAATCAGTTGCGTCAAGCGTTTGGTTTCGAAGGCACACCGGTTCATATTAATTTACGAAAGAGGGATTAAATGAAGATAACCATTGTTGGGGGAGGTTCTTGGGGCTTAGGCTTAGCAAAAGTACTCGCCGACAACCATCATGACATCCTTGTCTATGATGTCAGCGAAGCGATTGTGAAGGCCATCAATGAAGAGCATGTCTGTCGACAACTCAACACCCCAATTCCTGAGGTGATTCACGCCACACACCACCTTGATGACGCGATGAGTTTTAGTGATGTCTTACTGTTTGTGGTTCCGACCAAAGTTTTAAGACAAGCCATTTCAGCGTGTCTACCGCACATCCACAGCCCTAAACTGATCATCAATGCCGCGAAAGGCATCGAACCAGAAACCTTTATGCGCATTTCCGAAATATTTGCAGAAATGGTCCCTGCCGAGTTGTTAAGAGGCTTTGTGGCACTTTCTGGCCCCTCGCATGCAGAAGAAGTGATTCAAGGGATGACCACGGTCGTGACCTGTGCGTCCTTAAACCCGGTGCACGCAACCTACGTTCAAACCATGTTTCATAACCAAGATTATTTCCGCGTCTACACCTCCACCGACCTCATTGGGGTTGAGCTGGGTGGGTCCATTAAAAACGCCTTTGCGCTCGCCGCAGGCATCTTAAGAGGGATGGGCGCTGGTGACAATGCCCTCGCCGCACTCATGGCGCGTGGTTTGGTTGAAATGCAGCGGTATTTTATGTACTTTAACGCACAACCTGAAACACTGATGGGTCTTTCAGGCGTGGGTGATTTAATTGTCACCTGTATGTCTCCTCATTCACGTAACTTTCAAGCAGGCTATCAAATTGGCTCTGGGAAAGACTTAAAAGCCACCTTAGCAGGCATGACCATGGTGGTTGAGGGCATTAGAACGGCGGAAGCGTGCTATCAGCTTGCCCAAAAGGAAGGGCTGGACAGTCCAATCATTGAAGCGCTTTACGACGTCGTTTTTCATCAAAACTCACCGCATCAAGCAATGAGTGATTTACTGCATCGTTCATCCAAAGCGGAAACTTGGGTCAAAAAATCTTAAAAAATCCCTAAAAACCGCCTCATTTAGCGTTAAAACTTGCTTTTTAGTTGCATCATTGCTATAATAGCCATAGATTTTAAACCAATAGGAGGTAACGCATGAACAAAACAGAATTAATCGCTCGTGTAGCGGAAGTTGCAAATTTAACCAAAAAAGAAGCAGAAGCTGCATTAAACGCAACCTTAGATGCGGTTCAAGAAGCACTTGTCGGTGGCGACAAAGTTGTCTTAACAGGTTTTGGTACCTTTGAAGTAAGATCTCGCCAAGCTCGTACTGGTCATAACCCAAGAACTGGTGAATCCATTCACATTCCTGCACAAAAATCACCTGCGTTCAAAGCGGGTAAAGTTTTAAAAGATTCAGTTCGCTAAACCAAGTAAAAACATACAAAAAATACCACGCTCTTCGTGGTATTTTTTTTGTGGCTATGGTAAGCTTGATTTAAGGGGTGATTCGATGTCAACACTCGCGTTAGAATGGATTCAAGTGGTCAAGCAAAATCAACACACACGACTCCAGGAAGCACCTTCGTCAAAGACGCTACAAGCACTGGATGTGCGTGGTCAAAACCTGTTGTTTTATGCCATTAAAAGTCAGGCTCAGGAGACCCTTTTGAGCTTGATTGAACAGTATGGTTTAGACGTCAATCAAAAGAATCGTTTTAGCGAGTCGCCCCTGCACATTGCGGCGCACATGGGCAATGACACAGCGGTTGAGATACTCTTAAACCACGGTTCAGATGTGCGGGTATTAAACGATAAATGCCAATCCCCCTTAATGCTCGCAGCAGCAAAAGGTGCTAAAGACACCGTCAAGACGCTGATTGCGCATGGTGCTCGGGTACACGGTCATGACGACTTAGGTCAAAGTGTGTTGTTTTATGCCTTAAGAGGCCGGAAAAAGTCAATTTTTAGACAACTCGTCGAAGCCGGTGCGTCGGTCCATGAAGTCAACATTAAACGTCAAACCTTGATGCATGAGCTCGCACTCATTGGTGATCTACGGCTGTTCAACTTGTTACAAGAAGCCGGCGTCAACCTTTTCATCAGTGACATCTATAGACAAACCCCACTTCACGTTGCGTTGCAACATAAGCACACCGATTTAGCGATTCAGTTTAGCCTTAGTGGCCTATCTTCTTACAGTGTCGATCACTTTAATGAGACCCCCTACACGTTAGCAGAAAAATACGGAAACGAAGAGATTTTAGCCTTTTTTGAACGTCAAAAAAACGATCCCAAACACAAACAAACCAAACAGCTGTATCCACTCCATGATGCACTGTTAAAGGGCCACACCGATTATGTTTTGGCCCATTTAAAAACGCATCAAGCGTCTTTGCTTGATGCGTCTGGAGCGTCTTTGTTGTTTTACGCTTTAATGCTTGAAAATCTCAGTGTTTTCGAAGCGTTGTTAGCCTCTAAAATCCCGCTTGAACCGTTTCACGAGACACTGCCTTACGGGCTTGCAGAAGCGGTCATTTTGATGCGTCAAGACGATTTTGTGCATACTCTAATGCATTATCATCCTGAGGTGTTTGAACAGTTAAATCCTAGCTTTTTAAGCTGTGCTTTAAATACCACTAAAGCGCTCTTGAAGCGGTAAAATTAGAATTAATAAACCCATTAGGTTGTAGCTTGCGTGCACCATGATGGGCACGAAGATGTTTTTGTTGCTAAAGAAATAGATAAAAGTTAACACCAGTCCGGACACCACATATGGGATGATCATGTAAAACTGACTTAAATCAAGGATGACATGAAGAAACCCAAACAAAAGACTGCTGGATGCAATGGCGATGACGACACCAAAACGCTTCGACAAGAGGTCAATGAGACTTTTACGAAACACCATTTCTTCAACAAATGGCGCTAAAAAGCCAGCGGCCACCAACAAGGCCATACGTGTTGAAAGACTTGCGTTGGCCATTTGAATGATGGCGTCTTGATTCGCTCCTCCGACTTCAAGCCCCATGGCTTGTAGGAACTGAGCACTTAAAAGATTGAAGACAATCAATAAAAAGATGCCTAAAAAAATCAGTAAGCTATGGCGACGCAAATGTAAGATGAAATAAGGCCATTGATTGCGAGCTAAGTAAATCCATCCCAGGGCATTGATGGCGATCGTTAAAACCGCAAACCAAACCAAGTTTGACCACGCCGCGAAGGCCCATAAACCATCCTCATCCAGTGGCGGTAGAACAAAACGGATTAAGACCCATTGAAGTGCTAAGACGATGGGGATTGAAAGTGTGAAAACCAAGACAATTTTAAGTGCCATGGTCCAGTTTTTGAAGGTCATGTTGTGGCTCCTTTCAAGGGGGCAATGATTGACAATCTTGGACGGTATGGTATCATTATAGCAGACTTTTTATCTTATCAAAAAGAAGGTGCCTCCATGGCAAAGAAAACATTCGCAGTGATTGGTCTTGGACGATTTGGCCAAAGTGTGGTAGAAGAACTGATTAAAAATGATTACGACGTGTTAGTCATAGATAAAGATGACACCCAGCTCCAAAAAATGTCCAAATTGGCTTCACATGCGATGGTGCTTGACACCACCGATGAAAACGCCTTACGTGACATTGGCATCAACGCCATCGATCACGTGGTGGTTGCGATCGGTCACAGCATTCAAGACAGCATTTTAACGACGATGATTTTAAAAGAACTCGGGGTTCCTAAAGTCACCGTGAAAGTTCAAAACACTTACCACGAAAAAGTCGTCATGCGCATTGGGGCCGATGAAGTCGTGCAACCAGAAAGACTGACGGGTCGCCGCTTGGCTCATCGCATGATGGGCAACAACATTTTTGAGTTTTATGACCTCAGTGAGAATCACAGCTTCATTGAAGTGGAAGTGGTTGAAAAAGTGGTAGGTTCTACCGTTGTAAACTTGGATTTACGTCAAAAACACAACATTAACTTAGTCGCCATTAAACGTGGTCAAGACATCATCATTCCCACGCCGACAACGACGTTTGAGGCTGGCGACCACATCATCTTGATTGGGACCAATAAAGATCTCCAAAAATTTAGTTTATGGTGTGAAAAATAGGCCTTCACCCGAAGGCTTTTTTTGATAGGGGAACGTCATGAAACGATTGGTTTTAGTCAGTTACAATCAACATAAATATTATGAATACCAACGCTTGCTTCAAGACGAGCTTTTTGAGCTTGAACCTTTATCACTCCATTTTCAAGGTGTGTTAGAAGAAACCGGTGAATCGTTTGAAGCGAATGCCCTTCAAAAGCTACACCAAGTGAAACATCACCCCCACACCTATTATATTGCAGAAGATTCAGGTCTTGAAGTGAGTGCCTTAAATGGTGCGCCAGGGGTGTATTCAGCGCGCTTTAGTGCGAGTGGGAAAGACAAGGACAATCTCGAGAAAGTGTTGACTCTTATGCAACACGAGACCGATCGGCGGGCGTCGTTTAAAGCCGTCATTGCCTTACGTGAACCGAGTGGTAAAGTGACCACTTTTGAGGGCACATGCTTAGGTCGCATTCATACCGAAGCTATGGGAACAGAAGGCTTTGGCTATGACCCGATTTTTATTCCTTTACCTTATTTAGAGACTTTTGCACAGTTGGGTCAAGACGTCAAACACACACTTTCGCACCGTCAGAAAGCACTGAAAAAAATGTTAAAATATTTGCGTGAAAGCCAATGAAAAAACTTTTACTTATGAGTGACATTCACGGCTACCAAGAGCGCTTTGAACGTATTGTAAAAGAACATCCAGACGTTGACTACCGTCTAAGTGCCGGCGATTCCGAGCTTGAAGCGTCACTTTTAATTCAGCACGATGTGATGGCCGTGTATGGGAATGCCTTCATGGATGCGGGTGAGGCACAGATCGTTTTGACGGTAGAGAAAATGAAACTCGTGATGGTGCATGGTCATGAACACCGTGTTCACCACGGTGATCATGGGCTGGTGAAGTTGTTAAAAAAACATCAAGCTCACTTTGTCATCCACGGTCATACGCATGTTGCAAGACATACCCCAACCGATGTGGGCATCATCGTCAACCCCGGTGCCATCAGTCGCTCAAGAGGCGCACTTCCAGCCAGTTATGCCCTCTTAACACTTGAACAGTCGCTTTATACCATCACCTGGTATGATGCACTCACCCATGAAGTCTTGGGTAAAGTTAAGCATTCCTTGAAGGAGCAATAACATGAAAAAAACATATCTTGTACTGATCTTATTGGTGGCGTTTTTCACCTTAAGTGCTTGCACGCGTGAGGTGGAAGAACCTATCGATGAAGGCTATGATTTTTTAACGCTGTTTCCCAATCATCGCAATTACTATCAAATTCTTGTGCGTAGTTTTGCGGATGGCAACGGCGATGGCATCGGCGATTTCATCGGCCTAAAAGAAGCATTACCTCATTTAGCTGAGTTGGGCATTGAAGGGCTTTGGCTTTTACCCATTCATCCCTCACCCAGTTACCATGGGTATGACGTAACAGACTTTCGAGCCATCAACCCAGACTATGGAACAATGGCTGATTTTGAAGCCTTTATTGCGGAGGCACAACGGCTTGATATTGATGTCATCATTGACTACGTCATCAATCATTCCTCTGACCAACACCCTTGGTTTGAGAACTTTAAAGCAGGCATTGCGCCATACGATCAGTTCTACCGGCGCATTGACCGCAACGACCCTCGTGTGAACAGTCGCGGTTCATGGGGCCAAAGCATTTGGCATTCACTGGGTGAGGGTGAGTTTTATGTTGGCTATTTCGGTGGCTATATGCCCGATCTAAACTGGTCGAATCCCGCACTGGTTGAAGAAATGATTGACATTGGCTTGTTTTGGCTTGAAAAAGGTGTGAGTGGCTTCCGCCTCGACGCAGCCCTTCATTTACTCGCACACAATGAAGTCGACCCTGGCGTGGCAGCGTTGGAAGAGACACTGTTCATGCTTGAATATTTTGAGTTTCGTTTAAAAGAAGCGCACCCAAACACCTTCATCATTGGCGAAATTTGGGATGCTTTCAGTATTTATAACCTGTTTTATCGCAGCATGGATTCCGTGTTCCATTTTGACTTTGGTCATTTAGTTGTCAACACCATCAACACGGGATTTAATCGGAATTACGCAGACACGGTTGCCCGCTGGCACCGCCAAGCGCAAGCGGTGGATGATGTGGTCATCGAAGCACCCTTTTTAAGAAACCACGATCAAAACCGGATTGCTTCAGCCTCCTCTGCAGGGTCACCTAATTTAGGTCCAAACGCTCATCCAGATGAACTGCGACTTGCGGCTGAAATGTTGTTGACGGTACCAGGAAGTCCGTTTATATACTATGGTGAAGAACTCGGCATGCGCGGTGAAGCATCCGGCCGGGCACCCACGTGGGATTCCACCATTCGACTTCCTTATCTATGGGGTGATGAACGACAACCGACGTGGACATTCGACCGTTTTGGTTTCGTGGATACTTACAACGTAAACGTGCCGACCGTCGCGGCGCAAAAAGCGAACCCAAATTCGCTTTTCAATGCGTATCGCACGCTCTTACACTTACGCAAAGATCATCCTGCCTTAAGGCTGGGCACGCTTGAAGTGTTTGAAGAAAACCACGCGGGACTTCAAGGATTTTACCGCATCTTCGAGCACAGCACCTTCCAAGAAGTGGTGTTGGTGTTGCACAATGTGACGACTGAGACGTTGAATGTGACACGGTTACCTGAGGGTGAAATTATTTATTTGAGTGGGACATCCCAAACGATAGAACCGACCAATCATAGTCTCGACATCCCGTCTAGAAGTACGCTTATGATTCGCCTATCGGCAGAAGCAATGGAGCGTTTCTTCGGTGAGTGATCGCGTTCGCGTCGCCCAGATTTTCCGCGAATCTCTTTTGGTCAAGCCCACGGCCTATGAACTGACGCGCGGTCGATTGCGTACGTTTGTGCTGTATTTCATCATGTTGAATCTGATCATGTTTTTACCGCTCACCTTCTCGATCTACAACATGGGCGGTGAAGCGAGTACGCTCTTAGGCATCAACGCTAGGGACAATGTCACAGATGCGTTGTTAAGGTCATTGCCTGAGGATTGTACCATTCTCAACCAACGTCTAGAATGTGACAGCACGACCGTTTCGGAAGTGTCAGTGCTCAATGGTGATACCGTCATCCGAGTCTTGATCAACGTCCCTGACGCTGACACCCAGTATGACCAACCCAACACCCTCATCTTTAAAGAAACGTATTTTTCCTTTTTCACCAGCACCGGCAATCGTTTTGCACAAGGGTATACGGCGTTTGGGTTTTTAGCCTTTGAAGACCTCCAAGCACTGAGTCCAGAAGAAGCCTATGATGTCCTTTTTGAAGCTTTGTATGCTTCCGTCAGACCGTTTCTGATGTTGCCGATGACGCTTTACTTAGTCGGTGGCTTGATGTTTGCAAATGTCTTGTTGTTGTTAGGGTTGACCGGATTAGCCATGTTGTTCCGTTTAGCCAACAGTGACATTCCGGGATATTTTGTCATGTTACGACTGTTTATCATGGCTTCAACGATTCCCGCGATGGTGAATTTAGGGCTTGGATTCTTTGGTTTAAGCGCCTTTAGTGCAATCCCTTACAATTTTATCACGCCCGTGATGGCGTTTATTCTCTATCGTCGTCATAAATTAGAGATAATCAAGCAGTGAAGCGAAATCAGCGATTATGATTTCGCTTTTTTTTGACCACATAAAACTGTAACCCATTACATAGTCGGTTTATTGAATGGGTTATTGTTAAAACGTTTACATTTTGATATGATGAAGGAGCATAAGTACTTTTTCATGAACTAAATTTTATAGGAGGAACTACATGAAAAAAGTTTTACAACTTTTAACAGGCTTTGCGCTTGTCTTGACGCTCGCGTTTTCCCTCGCGACGCCAGTCTTTGCGGAAGAAGCTGAAGTTACTGAAGAAACTGAGTCTACGCTGCGTCAAGTCATTGTCCATTACCTTCGTTGGGATGGCGACTATACGGATAACAACATTTGGACCTGGAACACTGGAACCAATGGTTCTGAGGCCCCTGTTGAGCAAAGTGGCACAAGCGACTTTGGCGTCACCTTCACCATCTTAATTGATGACGATGCGGGCGACGAAATCGGTCTCATTTTGCGCTACAGCGCTGCTTGGGGGAATGGCCAAAACGATCGTGATGGTTTAATTCCTGAAGACGGCGGCGACAAAGCCAACAAAGCCATCATCATCCGTGATGAAGAAGGCGAATTCACAGGCTTTAATGAGGATGGCATCAAACATGTCTTCGTCATTGAAGGGATGAATGAAGTCATTTATCAAGATCCTGTTCATGGTCCTTTACTCGATGGTTTTGGTACCTTAATGGTCGTGTATTTTGATCCAGCTCAAGAGTACGAAGGCTGGAATATTTGGACATGGGGCACAGGCACCAACGGTTCTGCACCTGCCAATGATACGGGCGTTCCGTTTGCGGCACGTTTAGATGTTGACGGCG
>SKJA01000013.1 GCA_007116105.1 Candidatus Izemoplasma sp. | reverse complement strand
CATCCCAACGTCAAAAACTATGCGGGTTCTTGGCTCGATTACAACCTTCATCATTCGTTTTAAAACCCACGTATCATCCAAAACCTTTCGGTGACGAAAGGTTTTTTCTTTACGACATCCATGCGTTCAAACGTGAAACGTTTTCATGGCATAAATGGGTCGCGTGTCGCGTATCTGTTTGTATCTTTAGAGGCACCACAAAGACCTTTTGAAGAGTTTTTAGAAACTATTGCACAACCATGGATGACGCTGTTATAATGTAAGGGTATTCATCGCGCTTTTTAAAGCGTTTAGATAAGAAAGGAAGTGTATCATGAAGCAGTATACCGTCGATAAGATGAGGACCGTAGCGGTCTTAGGCCACTCCGGATCAGGTAAAACGACCTTTATGGAATCGGTCCTTTATCTGAGTGGAACCAAAAGTAAAAAAGGAAGCGTCGAAAGCAAAAACACCACCGGCGATTTTCTTCCTGAAGAACACGAACGGCTTGCGACACTCTCCACCAGCTTAATCCCTATTGAATACCAAGAGCACAAATTCAACTTCCTCGACACCCCGGGCAGCGAAGAGTTTGTCAATGAACTCTATCAAGCGCTTCATGTTGTCAAAGGTGCCGTGTTGATGGTCGATGGCACAAAAGGGATGGACATTGGGACTGAACGCGTCCTTAACGAGCTCAATGCCCACCACATTCCAACCGTGATTTTCATCAACAAAATGGATAAACAAAACATCAAGTTTGAAGGCATTCTTGAGCAGATTCGTAGCGTCATCGGCAAACAAGCGGTTCCTTTTTTATGGCCTGTGGGTGAAGCGGATGACTTTAAAGGCTACGTCAACTTAGTCGACATGAAACAAAAATTACGTCAAGGCAGCGACGTCTTAGTGACGGATGTTTCAGAAGAACTCCAAGCCTTGGTCGAACCTCACCGTGAAAAAATCGTTGAATCGGTCGCCGAAACCAGCGAAGATCTCATTGAGAAATATTTTGCAGGAGAAACCTTGACCCAAGATGAAATTTACCAAGGCTTACGCCAAGGGGTTTTAGACGGTCAGTTAAAACCAGTTGTGTTAGGGTCTGCGGAAAAAGACATCGGCATCTTAGCGACACTTGACATCATTGCCCGCTTTATGCCCTCACCCAATGACTTAAAAGCGATGGAAGGTCAAGACCCACAAACGGGTGAAACGTTGGTGCGAACCACCACCGACGATGAACCACTTTCAGCCTATATTTTTAAAACCATTGTGGACCCATTCATGGGTGCGATCAACTTTATTAAAGTCTTCTCCGGTGTCTTAAAACCCGGCAAAGAAGTGTATGTTCCTAACATCAAATCAACGGTCAAACTGGGCAATCTTTTCACGATGCGTGGAAAAGAGCAAATCAGTGTCGAGTACATCGGGGCTGGTGACATTGGTGGTGTGGCGAAAATTGATGACTTGTTCACCGGTGCCACCCTCTCAAGCAACAAGCAGCCCATTCTTTATCAACCACCAAAACAACAAACGCCGACCATGTATGTGGGCATTCATCCCAAAAATAAAAACGATGAAAACAAGCTCTCCAGTGTCTTAGCAAAACTTAAACTTGAAGATCCTGCGATTGAAATCATCCGCAACGCCGAAACCGCACAGCTGTTAATCGGTGGTCAAGGAATGGCGCATGTGGGGTATCTTGTCGACAAGATGAAGACGATGTATAACCTCGAAGTCGACACCAGCGACCAACGGATCGTGTACCGCGAAACCATCAAAGCCAAAGGCGACGCTGAAGGCCGCCACAAGAAGCAATCGGGTGGGTCTGGTCAGTTCGGCGTGGTTAAGATGCGCTTTGAACCGGTAAACCCCAACGACAAAGAGTTTGAGTTTGCGGAAGAAGTCCATGGCGGATCGGTGCCTAAAAACTATTTCCCTGCGGTTGAAAAAGGACTCATTGAAACCTTCCAAAAAGGCCCCTTAGCCGGGTTCCCCGTCATCGGCATCAGAGCCGTCCTTTACGATGGCGCTTACCACGATGTTGATTCCAATGAGATCTCATTTAAAATGGCCGCAAACTTAGCGTTTAAGAATGCCTTACCGCAAATTAAACCGACCATTTTAGAACCCATCATGCGCGTTGAAATCATCGTCAAAGACGACTATGTAGGCGACGTCATGGGCGATGCGAATAAGCGTCGTGGTCGTGTCTTAGGCATGGAACCACTCCAAGGTGGTCGTCAGTTGATCATTGCCGAAATACCAGAAGCAGAAATCGTGAAATATACGGTCGATTTAAAAGCCATGACGCAAGGCAGTGGGGCGTTCTCAAGAGCGTTTGTTCGTTATGAAGAAGTCCCAGAGATGTTAATTGACAAAATCATTGAGCAACACAAAAAAGACTAAATTAAAAAGCCACTTCGGTGGCTTTTTGTGATTTAAAGGAGACTCGGTTATGACAAAAACTTTCTTTCTTCGTGCCCTTGTCACGGGCGCCCTCCTAGGGGTGGTGTGCATCGTGGGCGCCTCGTTAAGATCAAATGAACCTTTAGCACTCAGTTACTTGTTTGCGTTTTGGTATAACCGTGTGCTGATGGGGGCTTTCATCGGCATTGTGCCGCTCCCTAAAAAAAACGCGCACGCTTTGCTGATGGGGGCAGCGATTGGCCTCTTCATCTCGTTTGCTTTTTACAGTGCGACAAACTTCCACGATTTGATTGGCTTTATCGTCGGCATTCCTTATGGGCTCATCATCGTGGTTGCGATGCAGCCAAGACGTTATCAAATTCAATCTCCCGGACTTAAATAAGCTCTCTTATGCTATACTATGCTTAAGAAATTGATAAGAATTGGGGGTCTACCCAATGTCAAAAGCGAACAAGCGTGCGTCAAAAACACGCTCACTTTTAAACGTTCAAACGCATAAGCACCCCAAACTGTTTGTGATTGGGACGATGCTGGCGATCAATGTCATCATTGTGACACTGGCCGCGGTGGTGGCGTGGCTCATCGATGAGAGTTTCACCAGCGTGTTAGACGCCTTTGTCAATGGCTCAATGAAGTGGTTGTTGACTCCGAATGCGGTGTTGGGTGTAGAAAATCCAGCGACCTTTGCACTGGCCGTGTTCGTTTTAATTGTCGGCTTGGTGCTTTTTTCGGGCATGATCATTGGTCTTGCAACCAACATGATCAAAGATTTCTTGTTTAAAAAAGAGGCACACGAAGGGGTATTGCGCTTACAAAACCACATTGTTGTCTTGAACTACAACAACAAAGTGCCAGAGTTTATTGCGGACTTGGTGCATGTCAAAAGCCGCGCAGTGAACGTGGTCATCTTGACGCCCACCGCACAGGCTTATGCTGAAAAACATCTCTTAGAAGCGATCAAACGTTTAGGTGGTGCACACCAAACACTCAATCATTTAAACATCTTTGTTAAAACCGGCGATGTGTTGCTCGAGCAAAACCTCAATGAGCTTGCGATTGAACATGCCCAGACCTTGGTGGTGATGAGTGACGATGAGAAAACACCCGCAGCCGCTGACTTAGAAGTGCTCAAAGTGTTGTTGACGCTGGGCAATTTAAACATCCCTGACACGAACATGGTGGTGGAAATAAAAACATCCGCGACCAAAGAAAAAATCAACACGCTCAAAGCCACGGTCGAGCGCTTACGTAAACATCACATTGAACCCGTATGCTTTGACCGTCGATTGGGACAAATGATGGCACAAGCCGTCATTCATCCTGCGATTGAAGATGTGTATCTCTCGCTTTTTTCATTTGAAGGCAGTGAAGCGTACCGTTGTCACAACACCAATTTCGAGACCATCTTAAAGCATCACTCTCACGCCATCCCTGTGATGCGAGAGGGCGAGGATGTTTACGTTTATACCGATTCAAATGCGACTAAGGACCTTCGCAGTGATGAGGTCATTGACATTCCCCAAATGACCCTAAACCTCGACACACAACAGGTCTTGCCTCGGATTATTTTAGTCGGTGAGAATCGGAAACTACCGTACGTTTTGGAAGCGTTTAAAGCATTTGAAGCCTTGCATCAAACGACCCTTTCCATTGACACCTGGTCGTTCGAACAACTCCCAGAGTTGTGCAAAGACTTGATGCAAGAAGACGACCCAATCACCTTGCTGTTGCTCAGTAAAGACGATGGACCCAGTGATTTAGTCGACGCCCAAATCATCCATGCACTGATTCATTTAGAAGTCCATTTACCACACCCTAACAAACAAGTCATCGTGGAGTTACTCGACCCACGAAACGATCGTCTCGTCAAAGAGTTTACGATTGAAAACACCATCATTTCGAACAAACTGGTCGCTTTAATGCTCAGTAAGATTGCCTTGTTCCCTGAGACCATACGTTTTTATGACCGGCTTTTAACCATTGAGCCCTCCATGAGTACCCGCGACGACGATGCGCTCGAATTGATGCCAGCATCCAAAGTGCTTGAAGGGCCTTTCCCCAGACACTTTACCTCGGCTAAAGCGTGGGTAAAAGGGTGTTATCACCACAGTCAAAACAGCCGAGTTCCCATCGGTCTTTTAAGAGGAGATCATCTGCTGAGTCTATCGGGGAACTTACAAGCATCAGAACCTTACATCATTGAGCAAGACGATTGGATTGTATGGTTTAAAGTTTAAAAGGGGGTACGACCATGATCATTGCTGTGTATCAGCGCAAGCATCAAAAACATCCACTGAAAAACTTTAAGCCTTTTTATGTGTCGGTTGAGTATCAAGGGTTGTTTTTAGATGATGCCCACACACCGTTAGTTGAGGGCTTAAGACAGCAGCCGCAATGGCACACATTTTTTAGCCAACTCGAAACGAACACACAGGCTTCAATGTCCTGGCAACACCCACACACCAAAGAAACCTATCAAGTTGAAGGGGTCTTAAAAGACACACAACTTATCGTGAGCCTTCAACAAGCAGCGCCAGCCAATGCCCACTCGTGGCAACACACGTCATTAAAAGATCTCTTAACCCTGCAACAAAAAATTCTCAACATTGCCAAAATGGGCACTTGGGAATATCACCATCTAAGCGATAAACTCTATCCTAACCAAACGTCACTCGCCATCTTTGGTTTCGATCATCAAACCTTTGATGGGCGCTTGGACACGGTCGTCTCTGCCATTCACCGTGATGACCGTGCCTATTTTAAGGCCCGTTTTGAAGCCGCACTCAGCCAACAAGACCCACGGGTTGAACTGCATTTTCGGATTCACAATGGGGACAAGAATACACTCATTCATGTGGTCAACCGCTGTGAAATCACCTACGATGCCCAGGGCCTTCCAATTCGGACACTTGGCATCATTCAAGACGTCAGTGAAGCGGTTCAAAACCAACAACAACAACTCGAAACACAACGACATTTACGTCATGTGTTCGAAGGCGTCCATGACGGGTTGGCCATACTCGATGAAAACCTCACCCTCGTGATGGTGAATCCTTGGCTTCAAGCGTTTTTTAACCTTAAACCGGATGCTTTAGGACAACCATGTTATCTCGCCTTCCAAGGACAAGACAGCCCCTGTGCTTGGTGTGATCAACAGTCGGTCTTTAAACAAGGCGAATCAAAAACGTTTTACACGCCTTATGTCAACGAAGCCGGTGAGAACTTTGAACTGCTGGTCTCACTGTATCCTGTCAAAGATGAACAAGACCGTGTCACCCATGTGATTGAATCCGTGCGAGATGTCACTGAATCCCGTGAACAACAACGCATCCTTGAACAAGAGCGTCGTTTTCAAGAACTACTGGCGATGCTCGCACGTAATTTTTTAATCCGCGAACACGGCGACTTTGACGCTGCCATCGTGATGGCACTTGAAAGTCTCACACGCTTCTTTGAGGTGGACCGTGGCTATTTGTTCGTCTACACCGATGAGGGACAAACCATGACGACCACCCACGAATGGGTGGCACCAGGTATATCGAAAGAAAAAGATCGCTTCGATCATGTGCCCATCGAGTTATTCCCGTGGTGGAACAAACAACTTCTCAAGCGAGCGCCCTTCATCATCAGTCAGGTCTCGTCTTTACCTGAAGAAGCACAAGCAGAAAAGGACATCTTAACCGCGCAAGACATCGAGAGTGTCTTTATCATCCCTATTTTTAGTGGCGACACACTCTTTGGCTTCATGGGCTTTGACGCAGTCAAAAAACCGCATCGTTGGCAAGACATTCATGTGGACTCTTTGCGCATGATTGGCGAAATCATTGCGACGGCTTATGACAAAGAAGAAGCCTATCAACACATCCGTTTTCTCTCCCAACACGACCCTCTCACCAAAAGCTACAATCGCCGCTATCTTCTCTCACTGTTTGAGACTCTCGACCGTCATGCCCAGCAGGAAGCCTTGTTGGTCATCGACATGAACGGTCTGAAACTGATCAACGACGCACTGGGTCATGAGGCAGGAGACCAAGCCCTTCTGTTGGTCGCAGAGACGCTCAACGAAGTGATGCCAGACGACAGCACCATCGCCCGGATGGGTGGGGATGAATTTGTGGTCTTAATTAAAGAAGGCACACACGCATTGCTTGAAACACTCTCACAGACCTTCAAAGAGGCACTTGATGCGAAAAGCTTACGCAACATTAAGCTCTCCGCGGCGAGCGGCTATGCGCTACGGGCGTCCAAAAAACAACCACTCAAAGATGTGCTTCAACTGGCTGAAAACATGATGTATCAACACAAGTTTGCCTCCAGCATCGAAGTTAAAAACGACATCATCACCGCCGTGTTTAGGGACTTTACGGTACGCTACGATCATGAGAGTGAACACGCCAGAAGTGTGGCGATGCTGATGCAGCGCTTTTGCGAAGCGATGCAGTTAGCGCCCGAACTGACCCATCAGTACGTGCTTTCCGCAAAGTATCATGACATCGGTAAAGTCACCGTCCCGCCGGCGATTTTAACCAAGCCTGGCGCCTTGAGCGAAGAAGAGTATCAAATCATCAAAACACACACCGAAAGTGGGTATCAGTTGTTACGCTCTGCGGATGCGTTCGTCACCATCGCAGAAGCAGCCCTCACCCATCACGAACGTTATGATGGGACAGGTTATCCCCGTGGCTTAACAGGGGAAACCATTCCCTTAGTCTCAAGGATGTTAGCGATTGTCGAAGCGTACGCCATGATGACGCACACCCAGCCCTACGCTGAAGCGCTCACCCCCGCACAAGCGCTGAAAGAGTTAAAACACCATGCGGGTGCTCAGTTTGATCCCAAATTGGTCGACTTGTTTGAAAAAAACGTCTATCCACGCCTTATAGAAAGCAATTAGTCTTTATTTTTATCGTAATATCACGTACAATGTTATCAACGTGAAGCCTAGCTAGAAAAGAGATGGATATGATCGCACTTATTGGAGTCTTTGTCTTTATCTACGGTTTGTTCATCACCTCTTTTTTACAGTTGGTGGGAGAACGTTTGCCTAGTCACGAAACCCTCTTAGGTCGTTCACACTGCGATCAGTGTGGTCGCACCCTCCGTATGGTACACTTGATACCTCTCGTTGGCTATGCGCTCCAAAAGGGTCGATGTCGTGGGTGTGGCAAACCGATTCGTGTTCGCTATGTTCTCTTTGAACTCGTGGGCGCCTTGGCGTTCTTGGGAGCCTATCTTCGATTTGGATTGGGTCTTGAGTTTGCGGTGTTTGCGATCATCATTGCTGTCTTACTCGTTGAGGTGGCCAGCGATTTCGAACATCTTGTGGTGATCGACCGCGTTTGGTTGATTGGCCTCGTTCCCTTGGTAGTCTACCGCGTTTTTGAAGGGACGCTCACAACGTATCTTCTGTCTGCGTTAGGGTTGTTTGCGTTGCTGTTTATCATTGCGTTGCTCGCGTCAAAAGTCTATAAACAAGAGGCTTTAGGTGGCGGGGACATTAAGCTCTTTATCTTTATTGGTTTTGCGCTTCCCTTTTGGGAAGGGGTCTTAACACTGTTCTTTGCAGCACTCTTTGGGACGCTTTATGGGTTGACTCAAAGAAAACAACAACATCCCATGGCCTTTGTGCCATGGATTGCCCTTGCGGTCTATGTGGTCTATTTGTTTGGCCCCTCGATGATTGCATGGTACTTAAGTTTATTGGAGGGATAGTCACATGTTTTCAAAACCACAAACCCAGCTGAACGTCTTTATCAATGACAACTACATCTCCTTCGTGGTCGCTCAAACCGATGGTGTCGTCCTTAAACAAGGCGTCACAGAAATCTCCAGTGACATTGTCAGTGATGGACGTATTAAACAGCCAAACGATCTTTTAGAGATTTTAAAACAGATGTTTGAAGCGGAAAACATCACCGAAAAACGGACGCGCATCGCGGTCAGTGAACGCGCGGTACTCGTCAAACCCATCACCATCGATAAAATTGATTTGGGCCGAAAAAGCATCCGCCGTCACATTAAAACGCTGCTTAATAAAACCATTCGGTATCCTTTTGAACGCGCCGTCATGGATTATCATGTGATTGAAGAGACGGAAGAAAACTATAAAGTTCTTGTCATGTTAATCGACGACGATCTGTTACAGGATTATCTTGATTTGTTCGCTAAACTTAAACGTCGCGTCACGTTTGACTTAATCAGCTTAGCGATGGGTCAACTCT
>SKJA01000006.1 GCA_007116105.1 Candidatus Izemoplasma sp. | reverse complement strand
TATTTTTTTACAAGACAGGTAAACAGTCCATGTTCGGCGAGAGCTTGCGCCATCGCAAAGGTGCCCACACCATCCATATTGGCGGCCATCACAGGGATGCCATGATAGTCTTGTTGACTGTGTTTAAAGGTGAAGTGTCGACGCAAATCCACCTCTCTTCTTGAGCTTAACGTTGAGCGTTTGGGTCTAAAGAGTACATCTGAAAAATCCAGTTTAAGATCACTTTCTAAGCGCATGGTGTTACTCCTCCTTCATAAAATCATAGGGACTGATGGTGCTGATGGGCTCGCCCAAAGTATCAAAAGGGATGCTAGGGTCGTCGATGACGATGACCTCTTGCGTGGGTGGTAGGTGAAACAGTGTGGTTTGGGTGTGTGAGAGTTTATCTTGAAGTTTGGTTTGTCTTGGGGGTTCATCGTAGGTGATCGATTGTCCAAGTAAAGACAACTCTCCAAGGACAATCAAATGGTCGGTTGCTCGGGTGATTGCGGTGTAGATGAGTTTACGTTTTAGCATCACCCAGTACGGTTTAAACAGTGGCATAATGACCACTTTAAACCCACTGCCTTGAGCTTTATGAACGCTGATGGCGTACGCTAAGCGCAATTGATCTAAATCGTCTTTCTCATACTCGACAAAGGTTCCTTGGAATGAGACCGTGAGGGTATGTTTCGCTTCGTCCAAACCCACAATGATTCCTTGGTCCCCATTCATGACCCCTTCTTCTGGACGGTTTTGAAGTTGTAAGACTTTATCGCCTAAATAAAAGGGCCCTTCGAGGGTGGTGAGTTGTTTGGTTGGGTTAGGCTGTCGGAAGTGTTGAATGGTGGCGTTAAACGCATCGATGCCTACCTGACCTTTATACATCGGCACAAGCACTTGAATGTCTTGGTCTAAATCGTAGCCTTGGTCGAGCCAATACTGGAGAATTTTTAAAACGCGATCATGCACTTCATCGGTGGTTAATGGAATAAAGAAAAGATTGGGTTGAACCGTTTTTAAAGGTGGCACACGGCCTTCACGCAACCCCTGTGCTAAAGGAATGATGGGTGAATGCATGGCTTGACGATGAATGGTGGTCAAAGTCACAGTTGGGACCTGTGCTTCAAGAAAATCGCGCAACACTTGGCCGGGGCCCACACTGGGCAGCTGACCATCGTCGCCCACCAAAATCAGTTGGGCATCCTCAGGTAAGGCACGCATCAACGCCGCCGCAAGGCTGAGGTCGATCATACTGGCTTCATCGACAATAAACAACGCGCCTGGGGCTGGGTGATGTTCATCGTAGGTGTACTCTAACTCATGTTTAAAGCCTAAAAAGCGGTGGATCGTCGTGGCAGGGTGGTGTGTGGCTTCACTTAATCGTTTCGCGGCTTTGCCGGTGGGTGCCATGAGTTTTATTTGGTCTTCTACCTGGGCTTGAGGAATGTGATGAAGGACTTGATAAAGCTTTACGAGCCCCTGGACTAAAGTCGTTTTCCCTGTGCCTGGACCACCATTTAAGACAATCAGTCGATGTTGCATCAGTTGTTTGAGTGCTTCTTTCTGACTGGCGGTATAGGTGACATCGGTTTGAAGCGTCGCCAGCGCGTCATCAAACGCGGCTTCATCTAAAGCGATCGGACGTTCAAGCCACGCTTTGACAGCGGTGGCCACCACCGTCTCTTGGCGGTCATAGACGGGCAGGGTCAACATCCCTTCATCAAAGACGAGGCGGCGCGCTTTTTCAAGTGTTTTAAGCTGTTGCCAAAGGGCGTCTCGGGAAGTGAGGGTGCCCTCTTCGCTGAAACGTTCGAGGAGGTCATCGAGCATGTCGTCAAGGGCATAATGCGTGTGACCTTCACTGTTGGCACGCTGTTTTAAACGGTGCATGATGAACGCTTGAATACGTCTGGGGTCATCGGGCGCAACCTTAAAGCGTTTGCCGATGAGATCGGCACGCTCAAACCCAATCCCTGGAACGTCATCGATCAGTTGATAGGGGTTACGCTTCACCTTATCAAAGGCTTCATGCTCGTAGGTTTTTAAGATGGCGTTGATCAGTTTTGGACTTAAACCCACATCGTAAAAGGCAATCCGTTGCGCCTCATCGTCGTTGTGTGCTTTTAATGAGGCGATGAAATCTTCTGGGTCTTTGAGTTTTAAGCCTTTAATGGCGTTTAATTTTTCGGGAGACTCAAGTAAGACTTGAATCGTGTCTTCTTTAAAGGTGTTGACAATTTTGGTTGCGCTGACTTTTCCGACCCCTTTAAAAAGGTCACTCGACAGATATTCTACGAGGCCTTCTTTGGAATAAATGGCCTCTTTTTCATAGCGGGTGAAGTGGAGTTGAGTGCCAAACTTTGGATGCTCAACCAGCGTGCCATAAAACGACAGGCGCTCACCTTTTTGGGGATTCAAAAGCGTCCCAACGGCGGTGATTTGGGATTGTTTGGTCAACCACAAAGAAGGGCTCACTTGGCCATCATCGAGTGTCACCCGAATGACTGAGTAGCCGTTTTCTTCGTTATGAAAGGTAATGGTTTTAATGGTTCCTGTGATTTTTATGTCCATAGAAACCTCCCCCACGCATTATAGCATATCTCGTCCAATTTGCGCCGTTGAATCCTGTCTCTAAAAAGGAAAAAACACTTCCGCCCATGAGGGTGGAAGTGTGGTCTTTTATTGGAGTGCTTTTTCAATATCCGCGACGTCTTTAATGAGATTGCGTGAGAGGTTCTCAACGCCCGTCTCGGTGACTAACACATCGTCCTCAATCCGGATACCAATGCCTTCTTTACTGACATATAACCCTGGTTCAATCGTCAACACCATGCCCGCTTGCAAGGGCAGATGGTACAAGCCTACATCGTGGACATCAAGCCCTAAGAAATGCCCAATGCTGTGATAGTACACTTCCAAAATGTCTTCTTCTTTGTCAATCAGTTTCAACGCCACGGCGTGTTGCGCGAGTGCCTCTTTGGCAAAGGCATTCAACTCAGCCCAAGTGACGCCTGGTTTGACACGTTCGATGGTGCGCTTGTTGACATCAAGGACTGCTTCATAGATCGCTTTCTGGCGATCGGTGAAAACCCCGCTGATGGGATAGGTGCGTGAAATGTCGGCCGCGTAATTTTCTTTTGAAGCACCTAAATCAAGCAACAATAACCCGTCTTTAGGCAGTGGTTGATTGTTGTGATGGTAATGTAACACTGTGGCATTCGCGCCTGAGGCGGCGATGGTGTCAAAGGCATTGCCTTGTGCGCCAGCAAGGGTGATGCCGTAATTAAATTCCGCTTCGATTTGATGTTCATTATCTCTTGAACGCAGGGTGGACAAGACTTGGTCGAGTCCTGCTTGAGTGATCGCAATGGCTTCTTTTAAACGGTCAAGTTCTTCAGGAGATTTAAACATTCTTAAATACGCCAACGCTTCGTTGGCGTTTTTTTGCGTGAGTTCAGGATAATGCGCAACCACGGTTTGGAAGGTCGATAAGGCTTTAGGTTTGGTGTTGGCGTTGACATGATACAAGTCAAGATAAAGGGTTTTAGGAACCGTGCCAAACGGCGAGCGCGCATAGTTCATCATTTGGTTAAAGAGCGCTTCAAACTCATCCAAATAACGCATGTCTTTGAGCTCGATGCCGCTTTGTTGGTGGGCTTCTTCTTTTTCTAAACGGGCACCCTCCCATTTAATGATGAAATCAGTGTTCCGTTCTAAAAAGAGATAGGTTTGATGCTTTTTTTCTCCTTTAACCAGCATTAAAATCAACTTAGGGGCGTCGAGACCTGTTAAGTAAAAGAAGTTTCGATTGACACTAAAATGGTAATACTGGTCCAGTGATTTATGGGGCGCTTCACCGGCGTGCAGGAGTGTAATACTGTGGGGTTCGACACGGTCAAGATAGGCTTGCCGTGCATCCATTGCATGCTTTTTCATCTTTTCACCTCACCCTATTATAACAAAGTTTGCTGAAAATGAAGGGCCTTTCGTGCTATAATGTCAAACGGAGGTGTAACGTATGAAATTTTCTGAAATTCCTTATGAACGTCCGCTTTTAGAAGACTATCAAACACGGTTTGATGCCTTGCTTAAAGCCTTTGTTGAGGCGCCCAGTGGTGAGAACCAATTGGCAGCAATGGATGAAATCAATCAACTGCGTAGCGTCTTTTCAACGTTGAGTACCGTCGTGGCCATTCGCCACAGCTTAGACACGAAAGATGCCTTTTACAGCGACGAGCAAGATTACATGGATCAAGTAGGTCCTCAGTTCGAAGCACTACAACAACGATTTTACAAAGCATTAATCGAAGCTAAATTCAAAGAAACGCTCATCAATGAGCGTGGCGAACTGCTCTTTAGTATTGCTGAGCAGTCTTTGTCAACGTTTGATGAAAGCATCATTCCTTTGCTTCAAAAAGAGAACAGTTTAACCACAGAATATGGCAAACTTTTAGCCAGTGCTGAGATTCCCTTCCGCGGCGAAACGTATGCGCTCAGCCAAATGGCGCCGTTTATGCAATCCATTGACCGAGACACACGGAAAGAAGCTGCCGAAGCGTTGTTTGGATTTTATGCCTCTGAGGAGGCAACACTTGACCGCATTTACGATGATTTGGTGAAGGTGCGTCATGAGATTGCGCTGGCTTTAGGGTATGAGAACTTCACCGCACTCGGATATGCTCGCATGGGACGCCTAGACTACAAAGAAGACGATGTCAAAGTCTTCCGTGATCAAGTCAAGACTTATCTTGTACCAATGGCCAATCAACTGCATGAGCGCCAAGCCAAGCGTCTTGACATTTCGCCATTGAAGTACTACGATGCTTCGTTGAAGTTTTTAAATGGAAATGCGACCCCAAAAGGGGACCGCGAAGCTTTAGTCAGTGCTGCGGCACAGATGTACAAAGAAATGTCGCCTGAAACCGATCAGTTTTTTACGCTGATGCAAGATCGCGAACTGATGGATTTAGACGCGCGTAAAGGCAAGCAGGGCGGAGGTTATTGTGCGCCGCTTAGTCTGTATAAAGTGCCCTTCATTTTTGCGAATTTTAACGGTACCTCTCACGATGTCGATGTGTTAACCCATGAAGCTGGGCACGCGTTTCAAATGTATCAAAGTGCCCATCATTTGGTGCCTGAATATCATATGGCCACCTATGAAGCTTCTGAGATACATTCCATGAGCATGGAGTTTTTCGCTTGGCCTTGGATGTCTTCGTTCTTTAAAGAAGACACTGAAAAATACAAGTTCACCCATGTCGCTGGCAACGTGGCTTTTATTCCGTATGGCTGTTTGGTGGATGAGTTCCAACATGAAGTGTACAACAACCCAAACTTAACACCTAAAGAGCGCCGTAGTCTCTGGTCTAAACTTGAAAAAGACTACCGTCCGATGCTCGATTACGATGGCCACGCGTTTTTAGAAAATGGTGGCTACTGGTTTGTTCAAAGTCACATTTTCCAAGTGCCTTTTTACTACATCGACTACACCCTCGCACAAGTGAGTGCGATGCAATATTGGGCTTGGATGCAGGAAGATTACGCTTCAGCATGGCAAAGTTATTTAAAGCTTTGCAAAGCGGGTGGAACACGAACGTTTACAGGTCTGTTAAAGTACGCTGGACTCGACAGTCCATTTGTTGAGGGCACGATGAAAAAGATTTTACCTACCATTGAAGCTTATTTAAACAGCGTCGATGATCAAGCATTATAAGTAAAAAAGATGTCCTCGGACATCTTTTTTTTATCTTTAAGGTCGCGTAATGTCGGTGACTTGAATGCGACCTCGCCAAATGCGTGCCTGAATTAGCACGGCTTGTGGCTCAAAAGTGAGGTCGTTTTCATTCACGAAATTGATGGAACTGTTAAACGGAGGTAACCCAAAATCGAGGTCAATGCCAATCAAAGGTGGGGTGTCTTCGCTGGCGCGATAGTCGTAGTTTAAGATGTGCGAATCGGCTCTCAAGAAGACGCCCTGTGAAGGGGGACTCAGTGAGAGTCTCGTGTCCGTGACACGGCCTTGTTCATCCAGGGTTAAATGAAGATACAGCGGCGTGTCTTCCAGTCTAAAGAGCGGTCCAAATCCTTCGAACTCTGCTTGTTGTGCTTCATAACGCGCGATAATCTCAGCGTCAACCGCACTCAGTGAGACATTTTCAATGGCGAGATTGTAATACACCAACGAACCATCAATGTTGCGGTTTGACGCAAACGCTTCAGCTTCTAAGATGACCTCATCGCCTAAGGAACGAACCATGATGGCGGGAAGCGCTAAGGTAAAGATGAGCATCACTAAGACAAGAAAACTGATCCCTAATCGGGCGTAGGTGTTTTGCCATAGACGTTTCACACAAGTTCACCGCCTTTACGGAAGCGTTCAATCGCATACCCTAAGCCTAAGATGATGATGCCCCCAACAATGAAGAAGGCTGCTCTTGGAAGGAAATCGAAGAACGTATCAAAGTAATAGCGCATAATGAATGCCGAAACGGTGATTAGAGGCACCACGTAGCGTTTGGATACAAGCACTAAAGAGTACATCACAAAGAGAATGCTAAACGGCAGACTGAACCATTCCCCACGGTCGATGAAGCCTAAGTTTTGCCAAATGTCAGGGAACGTCAAGGTAAAGGCCGCCACCCCGAGATTGATGAGCCCCACCAAGCGGAATGTGTCGCGGTTGAGTTGATGTGGCACATGCGTGAGTGCCGCCCCGATGCCAAGAACCACGAGACTGATCAAAGGTGGAGACACTCTGAGATAATCGAGGGTATACACCACAAAGACGGTCATGAGGCCCAGTGAGGCAAAGGTCGCAACTTTACGGTAGTTAAAGTAATAGTTCCCCGCAAAGAAAATCACAATCAGCAACAACAGTTGGGGGAAAATGAAGTCATCAAAACTGTTGAGCACATACAGCAACGCTAAGATGTGGGCGCCTAAAAAGAGTAACAGATCTTTTTGTAAGCTTGCTAACAACAAAGCCCCAAGTGCCCACACAAAGAACAGCGTATTGGTGGCGATGTTAAAGTTGAAGCCTTGATTGACTAAAAACAGGGTTGCCCCATACACTAAGGTCGCCAAATACAAGAAGGCTTGCGAGGTAATCGGTCGGCTGTTTTTAAGCATAAAGCTCACGCCCATGCTTGCCGCAATAAAGAACAACAACACCGTCAGTTGACCCAAAGCTGGTATGGCAGACCAGTTGCCTGCAATCACTAAAAGAATGCCTAGACCAATCAACAATGACCCAATGGTGACCAGCACACGGATGAAGTCCAACCCTTGTGAGGGTTCATAATAGGCCAGCATGTCTTTTCTTTGGGTGTCTTTGATTAACCCGCGTTCAACATTTTCTTTTAGAGCGGATTCTAAAAAATGATACTCTTTACGCGATATCTTCTGTTTCATCATCATCTCTCCTTTTAAGAACTTCTAAATGTTCGTCTAACTGCTGCTTATCAAAGCTGCTCATCCAACGAAACCCATTGCCATCGATGAGACGAAAGTGATTGGATAGCACATTTTTTTGGATTTTAAACTTCCCATCGTGTTCGATGGTTTTCCAAAACATTTTCCCGCCACCCGTCATCTTTTGTGGTAACATCATGTCTTTAAACGTCACCGCATCGACCACGTGGATTGGATCATCGCCAAGCGTCATGTGTAAGACTTCGCTGCGGCGAAACAATGCACACACGCACACCACCGTTGCCCAAGAGGCACTCATCCGTTCTTTTTCTATTTGAACCAATGTCTTCTTTGAGACGCCAATGGCTTCGGCCATTTTATCTTGCGATAAGTGATACTCATTACGAAGCAAGCGAATTCTTTCAGACACGAGCGTCGTTAACGTTTGTTTGTCCATAAGCCACCTCCTTATAGTGTAATATTACACTATTAGAGTAAAAATGTAAATAAAAAACCACTCGTAAGTGGTTTAAGTGTTCATGAGAATGATGTAGTAGCGTAAAATGACTTGTGTCACAATCAGGTAGACGATGCCAACAAAAGGGAAGATGGCGTAATGCCTTTTTGTGTTGAAAAATAATAAAACGCCTAGAGGAAAGCCAATCATCGGTAGGATAAAAGAAAACGGTACGGACACCAATAAAAAGCCATAGATGATCACTTGAATGAGTATTCTTACGATCCAATGACGTTCTTTTTTTGTCTGTTTGGGAGGGGCGTAAATCTCTTTTAGGTTGTGCGTGGCTTGAGTCATCGTTGTCACGTCCTTTACGCTATTTTATCACGTTTAAATCAAAGTTGAAAGCGACATAAAAAAAACCCTTCCGAAGAAGGGTTTAGGATTAAAGAGTCCCAAGAAACGCGATTGAACGTACCATTTGTGCAACATAACTCATTTCGTTATCGTACCAAGACAATACTTTGACGAGTTGTTGACCATCCACTTCTAAAAGCGAGGTCATTTGGGCATCAAAGAGTGATCCATACGTCATGCCAATGGTGTCACTTGAAACGATTGGATCTTCAGTGTAACCAAGGGTTTCGTTGGCGGCTGCTTTGATGGCAGCGTTGACTTCTTCGATGGTGACGTGTTTTTTGAGTTCTACGACTAAATCGACCGCTGAACCAGTGACCGTCGGTACACGAAGGGCCATACCATCTAAACGGCCTTTTAGTTCAGGAAG
>SKJA01000176.1 GCA_007116105.1 Candidatus Izemoplasma sp. | reverse complement strand
TCACCCATTCATCTCACCATTCCCAACGAAAACATTCAATCCAAAGACTACAGTCACTTGAAAGAGCATTTCCGTCCAGGCCACGCGGACTTTGTGGCACATCATAAATACCAAGGCTTCCAAGATTACCGTGGCGGTGGCCGTTTCTCAGGTCGTTTAACGGCGCCTTTAGTGGCTGCTGGAAGTCTTGCGAAAATGATGTTGCCCTACACCTTTTCGCATCAACTGGTGCAAGTAGGCACCCTCACCGACATGTCACGTTTGGATGAGTATTTGCATGAGATAGCCTCTCAGGGTGATTCGGTTGGCGGCATCATCGAGGTCACCGTACGTAACCTCCCCATTGGGTTAGGAGAACCGATGTTTGGCAAAATTGAAGCCTTGATTGCGCAGATGCTGTTTTCGGTGCCTGCGGTGAAAGCCGTTGAATTTGGGACCGGATTTCAAGGCATCACCATGAGGGGTTCTGAGTTTAACGATCGCCTCCTCGATGACAAAGGCTCAACCCAGACCAATCACAGTGGAGGCAGTAGTGGGGGCTTAAGTAACGGGAACCCACTGGTCGTCCGTGTCTTCATTAAACCCACCTCAAGCATCCAAAAAGCACAAGATACGTTTGCTCACAGAAGTGGACAAACAGAGTCGCTTGAAATTAAAGGGCGTCACGATGTCTGCATTGCCCGCCGCGCGGGGATTGTGCTTGAAAACGTCATTGCCATTGTCCTTGCGGATTTAACCTTGTTAAACCTTCCTGCACCCTCTATAATGAGGGAGGAGGGATGTCTATGAAACTATTGGTTACCGGGGGTCTAGGCTACATAGGCTCACACACCGTCAAAGCACTTTATGATCACCATCACACCGCCGTCATTGTGGATGATTTATCGAACGCAAAGGAAAGTGTGCATCACACGTTAGAGACTTTGGTCAACGACACCATTCCCTTTTATCAGGCCGATGCTAAAGACATTGACGCGATGCGTGCCCTTTTTGAGAACTATCATTTTGATGGTGTCTTACATTTTGCGGGCCATAAAGCCGTCGGTGAATCGGTGAGTCGTCCAATGATGTATTATCACAACAACCTCAACTCAACCTTGACGCTTGCTCAGTTGTGCGTTGAGCACCGCGTGTCTAAGTTCATTTTCTCATCCTCCGCTACGGTCTATGGCGATCAACCAAGTCCCTTACACGAAGGCTTAGAGCTTAAAAAAACGACCAATCCGTATGGAGAGACAAAAGCCATTTCAGAGCGGATGCTCACGGACATTCAACGCGCACATCCATCGCTTTCGGTGGCTTTGTTGCGTTATTTTAATCCGATTGGTGCCGATGAAAGTGGTTTGCTGGGTGAGGATCCTCAAGGCATACCCAACAACCTCATGCCTTTTATCACCAACGTTGCATCTCAACGCATTCCTCAACTCAACGTCTATGGGGATGACTATGAGACACCCGATGGCACGGGTGTGCGTGATTACATTCATGTCAGCGATCTGGCTAGAGGTCATGTCTTAGCGTTAGAAAAAATCACGGAAGGCGTTCACATCTATAACTTAGGGACGGGCCAAGGAACGTCTGTCTTTCAAATGATTGAAGCGTTTGAGCGTGTCAATCAAGTCTCGGTGCCCTACCGTGTTGTCCCGCGTCGTCCAGGCGATGTGGCCATCACGTATGCAGCGGTTGAACATGCCCGCGATCAATTAGGGTTTCAAACGGAAAAATCGATCGATGACATGGTCAAAGACAGTTGGCGTTTTACCTGCAATCAAAAAGGCACTCCTTCATCTTGAGATGAAAGAGTGCCTTTTCATTAACGAATGGTTTTTAACGCGGTTGCCCAAGCGGTCACTTCACTGACCAAGGCATCAAGATTGGCTTTATGAACGCCCTCTTGTGGTTTGAACGTGGAGAAGTTTTCAAAATCATGGAATAAAGACAGTAACACATGCGCGCGGACATCCGCAATTTTTAGTTCGCCTAAAATGGCACGTAAATGTTCGGCTGCACGTGCCCCACCCGCAGAGCCATAACTGACAATGCCAGCCGCTTTATGATGCCATTCCTCACGTAAGTAATCGATGGCGTTTTTGAGTGCGGCGGGAATGGAATGGTTGTATTCCGCTGTGACGAAAATAAACCCGTCTTGAGCCGCCACATCGGCTTTGAACTGATCAAGGTGTTGAGGGGTCCCCTCACCAAGCAGTGGAAGTTGGTAGTTTCTTAAGTCGATGAGTGTTAAGTTGGCTCCAGTGCGTGCGGCGACTTGTTCTTTAACCCACTGTGCGACGGTGTCGCCAACGCGCCCTTCGCGTGTGGATGAGATTATGATGCCGAGATTTAAAGATGATTGAGTCATAATATGACCTCCTAAGGTATGATGCTTTTACTATACCATTTATTTTGAATTCGAAGTATTAATATGCACTTACTTTTTGTAACTAAATTTAGAGGTGTATTTTTGACGGTGGTTTGATATAATGGAGCACGGAAAGAGGTGGCTACCATGAAACCCTATGTTATGCTTGTTGCTGGCGGTTCTGCATCTGGTAAATCGACAGTTGTCGATGAGGTCTTAGAACGCGCTGGTTTAGAAGATGTCATTATCCTTAAACAAGACGACTATTACCACGATCAAAAAGACATTCCTTTAGATAAGCGTCGCCTCATGAACTACGATCATCCCGCGTCTTTGGACAACACTTTACTCAAAACACACTTAGAAGCGCTGATCGAAGGTCAACCCATTGAAAAACCATTGTATGATTTTGTCAATCATACGCGATCAACAAGCACGCAAAAGATTGTCCCAAAGAACATCATCATCGTCGAAGGGATTTTAGTGCTTTACGATGCGTCGATTCGAGCGTTGTCTGACCTTAACATCTATGTTGAACTTGACGATGACACACGCTTTATTCGCCGGATGTTACGAGATTTAAACGAGCGTGGTCGGACACTAGAAAACATCATTGAACAGTATCAGTCCACGGTAAAACCGATGTTTCATGCTTTCATCCGCCCAACCAAACGCTACGCAGACATCTTGATTCCAAACGATTCTAAACACGACATCGCAGTCGATTTGATCGTTGCTAAACTCGATCAGTACCGCCGCAGTTTGAAGCGCGAACAGCGGCTTTAAGCCGTTCGGTTCAAGCCCTCCAGGGCCCATTGGGGCTAAAAAGGAAATTCCTTCGTTTTTGCTTGAATCTTTTGATGGCTTAGGGTAAAATTAGAATTCGAGTGGGGCCATAGCTCAGCTGGGAGAGCGCTAGCATGGCATGCTAGAGGTCGCGGGTTCGAGCCCCGTTGGCTCCACCAATCTTGTTTTTTTCACCTTTTAAGGTGATTTTTTTTTGCCAAAAAAAAAGACCGTGAAGGTCTTTGTTAACGGAAGCGTTTTTTAAGTTCGTAGCGAGCGATAGGGAAGACACTTAAACCAATAAGAAGGTAGAGGATTCCAAAGACGATGGCGCCGATGAACAAGATTGTCGCATCCTCTGTAAGAAAGTTTAAGACTTGTAATAGCACACCGTGTTCTAAAAAGATCGATTGAACGGCATAAAGCATGAAACTGAGCAGCGTGAGGCTGGCCTTCAGGGCAATGATGCTGCGAGGGTTTACTGAGCGAGTTTGCATAAACCCAAGTAAAAACGCCGCTAAAGTGGTTAAAACATACCAACTATTGACGACATTAAAGGTCGGCTGGATACTCAGCCCACCCACTAAGATCATGCCTGACATAAGATACGGAACATTACTTTTTTGCATACGTATAACCTCACTTTATTCTAGTTACTATTGTCGCATAATTTTGGTGTCATGACAATTGAATGATAGGTCCGATTTTAAGCGCTTTAGCCGTACTTTGTGCTATAATTCGTCATAGAGGTGATTTTTATGATTTACGATTCAATCATCACGATTCAAGATAAGTTTCGAAAAAACGAATTGAACAGTGTGACGCTCGTCAAACACTTGATCAGTCGTATTGAAGCACACGATCAAGACATCAACGCCATGGCTGTTGTGGCCAAAAATGCACTCACTCAGGCGCGCAGCTTAGATAAAATGCGAGAAGCTCAAGGTGTCAAAGGGCCACTACACGGCATCCCCATTATTTTAAAAGACAACATCAACACCCTAGACATGCCGACGACTGCGGGGAGCTTGGCTTTACAAGACCTCATGGCACCCTATCAGGCGACACTCGTTCAGAATCTAACCAATGCCGGCGCCATTGTGTTAGGAAAAGCTAATCTCTCTGAGTTTGCCTACTTTATGAGCCGCGAGAAGATGCCTTCAGGTTACTCTTCGTTAAAAGGACAAGTCAAAAGTCCTTACCATCCATCCATCGACCCTTTAGGTTCCTCAACAGGCTCCGCGGTGGCGGTGGCGATGGGCTATGCTCCGGTGGCGATTGGCACTGAGACGAATGGCTCCATCATCGCCCCGAGTTATCACAATGGTGTGGTTGGCATTAAACCTACGGTAGGTCTTGTTTCCCGCCACGGGATCATCCCCATCTCACCGGTGCAAGACACCGCAGGTCCGATTGCGCGCACGGTGCGTGATGCAGCCTTGGTGCTTGAATACCTGAAAGGTCGCGATGCATACGATCATGCGACCTTAAAAATCCCAAACACCGCGTTAGATTATGCCTTAAGTTACAAACATCCTATCAAAAATCTGCGTTTAGGACTCCTCACCCTCAAAGACCATGCCTACACAGAAGAAGACTTAAAGTTGATGCGTGAACTCAAGACGCTCTTTAAACCGTTGGGTGTTGAGGTTGAAGAGGTTACGTTTACGTATGTGGATTGCCCAAACACGGATAGTATGTTGTTTGAGTTTAAGCACAGTTTAAACCATTATTTGACGAGCGTTGAAGGTCATACGAAGATGACCTCATTGGAAGACATCATTGCTTTTAATGATGCTGATCCAAAACGGTGCTTACGCCATGGCCAAGACATCCTCATCGCGGCTCAGGCCACCAATGGTGATTTAAACAGTGAGGAATACCAACAGGCTCGTCAAGCCGTTTTGGCTTCTTGTGAAAGCTATGAACAACTCTATGAGGCCCAAGGTTTTGATGCTTTGGTCTCGCTTCATTGGTTGCCCTATGGTCCAGTGCTCGGACAACCATCGGTTGTTGTTCCAGCGAAAAAACTTCTGGATGACACACCCAAATCTTTTGTTTTCATGGCCAAAGCCTGGGAAGAACCTACCATCATTGCGCTGGCTTATGCGTACGAACAAGCCACCCTTCGCTTTACCCCACCCAAAGCCTACCCACCTTTAAAGTAATCTTTACGCCCATCCAAAGTACGACGTCAAACGTTCCTTGATTCAAACCCTTGACACCCGTGCTTGGATGGGGATTTTTTTGCTCTTTTATGCAGACTATTTTTTTGTTTACCTCACGCATTACCGCTTAACATGAGTTATAATAAAGCCGTTGGAGGCTCAAATTATGCATCTAAAAAGTCATCTTGCTGGCGTTCTGTTTGCAACCATCTTCGGGTTTACCTTTATGTTTTCGAAAGTAGCACTCGAGCATGTCGTACCGATGGGACTAATCGCGTATCGTTTTCTAATTGCGTTTCTCTTTTTTGAAACGCTGCGACGTTTAAAATTGGTTACGATTCGGTTTGATCGATCGTTGATTAAGCCAATTTTTTGGGTTGTCTTTTTTCAACCCATCTTATACTTCCTATTTGAAATATTCGGGCTCAATTTAGTCACCTCCGCAGAAGCAGGGATGATGATTGCCTTGATTCCAGTGTTTGGTGCACTGTTAAGTGGTGTGGTTCTAAAAGAACCAGTGAAGCCCATCCAGTGGGTGTTCATCATCATGAGTGTCAGCGGGATAATGTACATTCAAGTTCAACGTTTGCAAAGTGGGCTTGAAGGCGCTTTGTTAGGGTTTGTGTTGTTGTTTTTAGCGGTCCTCTCTGCGGCCGCTTTCAACCTTGCTTCACGCGCAGCTTCGGTACGGGTGAAAGCTTCAGAGTTGACCTACTTCATGATGTTTACAGGCGCCGTGGTGTTCAACACCCTCTTTTTAACTCAACTGGTTTTAGAGGGGCGGATTGAGGATTATGTTTTAAACTTGATGGTCCCTCAAAACATTGTGCCCATTCTCTATTTAGGGGTGGTGGCCTCGGTGGGAGGGTTTTTCTTAGTAAACTATGCTTTGCGTGCCTTAACGGCACCTGTGGCCAGTATTTACGCAAATTTAGCAACGGTGGTCTCGATTTTAGCCGGTGCCTTCATCCTAAACGAACCTTTGTTTGCGTATCACGCCATCGGCAGTGTCATCATTCTCGTGGGGGTTTATGGGACGGTCTACCATCAACGGAAAGCACGGTTGAATGGATTGCGTGTTCCTTTAGAAGGTGACGCGTCATGATCGATATAATTAAACGCCATCAAACGCTACTAGCACTGTTAGGTTTTGCGTTGTTTATCGTCGTTGTGTTGCCGTATGAACAAGCGCGTCTGTTTGCTGCAACAGGCATGAGTACATCCCCCGACACCTCGTTTTTTTACAGTGCAGACACACTGTACACTTTAGCAGGTGCGTACGGTGAAGCGGGTCGCTCGGCGTACATCGCTTCACGTCTGAGATTTGATATCCTCTGGCCTTTGGTTTATGGGCTGTTCTTCTGGACACAATTGAAAACACGCACGCCACGTCTAAGCATACGCCTGCTCCCTTGGTTGGCTGTTGGCTTTGATTTACTAGAAAACACACTGGTATCATGGGTCTTTTATCGTTACCCTCAGACCACGGTGTTAGCCCATGTTGCCGGGGTTGCAACTCTGCTTAAATGGACCACATTAAGCCTAGCGGTGGTCTTTATCGTAGGGTTTTATGGATGGGCATTTAAACGAGTTTTAGGAGGAAAAAAATGAACGTTCTATTGTATTTACACGACCATGTTGAGGATCTTGAAGCACTCGCAACACGGGCGTTGCTGGTGCGATCTGGTCTACAAGTTAGTACCGTCTGTGACCATCACAATCGCACCATCACCACGGCTTTTGGGTTGCGCGTGATGTGCGATCTTTTACCTTCAGAGGTTCAGGTCGATGCGTATGAGATGTTGATTATTCCCGGAGGGAAATATGTCGCCTTGACCTTTCAAACCAACGACACAGTTAAAGCCTTGATTGAGTCGTTTAACCGTAAAGAAAAACCACTTGCGGCCATTTGTGCGGGTCCTCGCTTTTTGGGTGCCATGGGACTGTTAAAGAACGAACGCTACACCGCTTTCCCAGGCAGCGAAGCAGACATTGAAGGCACCTACTTGAAGGATCAGAAAGTGGTCGTCGATGGCCGCTTCATCACCGCCCGCTCAGCTGGCGCGGTGTATGAATTTGCGCTTGAAATCGTCCGGTATTTACAAGGTGATGCGCAAGCAGAATGGTTGAAAGACAACATCTTATTATGAATGGATATTCACCTATTTAGGCCAAAATTAAGCTTATCTTACGTGTTTTTTAGGTCGTGATGGTGTACAATTTAAGAAGCACTTTGAATCGGTGTGTGAATGAAAGAGGTTAGGCCATGAAAACACCCCAAACGTTTACCCGTATTCCCAGTCACTGGGTGGGTCCCATCACATTTAAACACATGCACTATCTCGACAAAACAGAGACAATGGTCTCTTTAGACGCGCCCTTAGCAACGTATGAAACAACACTGTTTCATTCGGTTGGACGTGGTGCGAAAGTGACACGTTTAGCGAAAACGTTGGAAACCACGATCTTAAGCGATGTCATGACCCGCTCCTTGTTGCTTGAAGCCCCCAGTGCGGTTGAAGCACATCGCTTTGTTCAAACCATTTCATCCCGTGTGGATTGGTATCAAGAAACCGTCGTCTCCAAGCATTCACGTTATGCGACCTTGGTTCGCATCGAACCGAAAATCGTCGGCTCACTTATATATTTGCGCATGGTCTTCACCACCGGCAACGCTTCCGGTCATAACATGACGACCTTTGCCTCAGACCTCATCGGCGCGGCGCTGATGGAAGAGTTTCCGCAGTTGAGGTATGTTTCAGTTTCAGGAAACTATTGCGTGGATAAAAAAGTCAGTGCTGTCAACAGCATCTTAGGTCGTGGAAAATCAGTCATCGCACAAATCACACTGACCCGAACACTCTTAAAAGAGGTTTTAAGAACCACCCCTGAAGCATTGGTTGAGCTTAATCTTAAGAAAAATTTGATTGGGTCCATCGCATCAGGAGGGCTTTTGAGTGCGAATGCCCATTATGCGAACATGTTGTTGGCGTTCTATTTGGCCACCGGCCAAGACGCTGCGAACATTGTTGAGGGCTCTCAAGGCATCACGCAAGCTGAGATTAAAGACGATCAACTCGTGTTTTCTGTGACCCTACCTAACATCATCGTGGGGTCTGTTGGTCATGGAAAAGACGCGCTTGACGCCGCCGAAAACGTTAAACGATTGGGTTGTGATGGTGAGGATGGCGCACAAAAACTTGCGCATCTTGCGGGGGCCTTAGTGTTGTGTGGGGAACTGTCCTTAATGGCTGCCCTAACCAATCAAAACGAACTGACCCAAAGTCACAAAGCCATTGAAAGGAAGGCAAAATAAATGAATGTTGGCATCGATAAAATAGGGTACTATGTCCCTGGTTACTACTTAGACATGAGCGACCTCGCGAAACACCGGGGCGTTGAAGAAGGAAAATATAAAATCGGTATTGGTCAAGAACACATGGCACTTATACCACCGCATGAAGACATTGTCACGATGGCGATTGAAGCCGCTTACGACATTGTGCAAGGCGAAGAAGCGCTCATTGACTTAATTTTGTTCGCGTCTGAATCGGGTGTCGATTTCTCGAAATCGGCGGGCAATTATCTGCATAAAATGCTCAACATCCAACCCCATACTAGAGTGTTAGAAGTCAAACAAGCCTGTTACGCATGCAGTGGGGCATTGCAGTTAGCAGGCGATTATGTGCGTAGCCACCCAGATAAAAAAGCTTTGGTGGTCTCCAGTGATGTCGCCTGGTACGGCTTTGAAAGTGCTGGTGAAGTGACCCAAGGTGCAGGCGCCATTGCCCTGTTGGTCTCAGCAAACCCCCGCCTAGCGGTCGTGAACCCAGGTCACGTCGTGGTGGATGATCTTCCTGATTTTTACCGCCCTAGTTACAGTGAGATTCCCATCGTGGATGGCAAACTCTCCATCCGTTGTTATCAAGACCTCTTAAAAAAAGTAGCGCCCCAAACGCCCTATTTATACACTTGTTTCCACATGCCTTTTGCGAACATGGCCAACAAAGCCAACGCGGTCTTACCAATGCCAATGTCACAAGACAAAGTCGATTTAACGAAAGCCTTTGGTCGCAGCATTGGCAACATCTACAATGGTTCCTTGTATTTAAGCTTACTTTCTGTCTTGACCCATGCACCTGAACCTCTGGCCAACCAAACCATTGGCATGTTCTCTTATGGTTCCGGCGCGATTGGCGAATACTTTTCCATCACGTTAACACCGACGTATGATCGCATCATTCAACCACAGATGTGGCTTGATCACTTAACACAACGTGACGCCGTCTCCTTTGAAGTGTATCAACAGTTCATGAAAATCTTCTCAGAAAAAGAGCACGCCAGCCACTACGAGCCCGATCACACCTACTTGACCGACCGTAACCGTTTTGTCCTCGAACGTATTGTGGAGGGTCATCGGTATTACAAAAAACGCATCTAACTCTCTGAAACCACATCCCTTGATGTGGTTTTTCAATTAAAAAACCCTCAAACCACAGAGGTTTGAGGGTGATGAAGTGACGTTTAACGTGAGCGTTGTGATAAGAAGTGTTGCAAAGAAGCGTCTAGAAGCAGTGGCTTTGCGGCGAGTTCATCAAGGTTGGACACATTCAATATGGCCATAATCATCCGAATGTCTTGTAAAAGCTGTTGTGTTTTTTCGATGCATTCTTCGAGCGATAATTCATGCACCATTTTTAAGAAGAAGCCGCTCATCCCAACCATTTTAGCGCCTAAGGCGATGGCTTTCACCACATCAAATGCGCCTCGAACGCCACCACTGGCCAACAGGGTAAGATCAGAATCTTTGCCTTCTAACAGCGATTCAACCGTTGAAAAACCGTAGTCATCA
Source organism: Candidatus Izemoplasma sp. (assembly GCA_007116105.1). Taxonomy (GTDB): domain Bacteria; phylum Bacillota_I; class Bacilli_A; order Izemoplasmatales; family Izemoplasmataceae; genus CSBR16-87. The sequence continues at coordinate 16,852 of SKJA01000176.1, read as the reverse complement.
AAATGGTCTAAAGGATACCGTCGACGTGCGTTTTCAATGGTGATGAAGTTCGTGCCGCCGCGGCCTGAGACGTCCACGTATTGAACGCCTAAGGCGCTTAAAAACGCCAATGACTCACGAGAGAGGCCGAACCCAACTTCTTTCACAATGACCGGCACATCGAGTTGTTCAACCATGGTTTGAAGTCGTTGTGGCCAATCGCTAAAATCACGATCGCCTTCAGGCATCACAATTTCTTGAGCGGCATTCAAATGGACTTGTAACGCATCCGCTTTTAACAGTTTGATGGCCTTTTTAGCGCCTTCGAGTGTTTGCGATAGGCCGACATTGGCCATCACGAAGCCGTTTGGGTGATGTTCACGAATGACGGTGAAACTCTCTTCCCAACGAGGATCTTTGATGGCCGCAGACACTGAACCACTGGCCATTGGGATGTTTAGCGCCGCGGCCAGTTTCGCCAGTTTTGTGTTCATCACCAAAGACCGTTCGCTGCCTCCAGACATGGCGTTGATGTAGACGGGGGAATCAAACGTTCGCCCAAACAAGATGCGGGACGTATCGATCGTCTTGGTGTTCAAACGCGCGAGCGCTTCAGGGACAAAACGCACACGGTCAAAGTCGTTGCTGAGGCTGTTTTGATGTAACGCTTGGGTGATGTGATCGTCTTTACGATTTGTCATGGAGGACTCCTTGAATTGCGTCTTGAATAAGAACATAGGGGGTTGACTCTAACAGCGCATGTAAAGGCGCTAAAGGTTGGGGGTCAATCGCAATGAGGTAATTATCGCCACCCCCAGCGCCTGAGAATTTAGAGGCGTGCGCCTTGTCCTTAAAGAGTCGATCAAGGGTCGCATAAGCTTCGATAAACAACGGCGCTTGTGTTTGATGCGCAAGCGTTTCATGAAGCACACGCTGTGCGTTGAGTTGGGTGTATAACACGTTTAAATCGCCTTGTTCAAGTGTGGTTTTCGTCTTTAAAACAAGTTCATCCACGGCGTTTAACCAAGGGATGTGTTTAGAGTCTTCAAAGAAGGTGCGAACAGCCTGCACCAGCGCCTGTGAAGACGTCTTTTCACCTGTGTTGATGACCAGTAATGGCAAGGGTTCGTGTCTGATTGGTTCGATCACGAGTTTGGGCCATGTTTGAGCCATGAGCGTTGTGAGCGTGCCTTGCGCTTTTAACAGCCATGAACGCTCTGGTGCACGGTAAAGAAGTGTTGTTTTAAAACTGCTGCAAGCGAGGTCGCCAAAAGAAGTTGACGCGGCAGTTTGACGTTGACTCAAGACTGAAAGTTTATACAGGTCTAGCGGGTTAAGAGGCACCTGTGCAAAGGTTGTTAAAGCCTCACACAATGCGACCACGAGCGCCCCAGAAGAACCCAGTCCCAGCGATCGATGTGACGCAGCATCAAGGTCTGTTTCAATTTGGATCGCACAAGGATTCAAGGCAATGTTCTGCTCGAATAGATAATCACGGACCGTACAGAGCGCTTGCATCCAAGGGTTTGAAGGGGTTAAGGTTGCAAAATCAAAGAGAATTGGTTGAGTCCATTGTGTGCTGTGAATCGAACTACGATGTGCGGCTTGAACCCTCACTGAGAGTGTCACCTTCGTAGCTAAAAGAAGACTGTGCGTTCCGTGCACAACACCGTATTCCCCCACAAGATACAATTTTCCAGGAACCTTTGTGACAACATTAACGTTCACAACGATGGGCTCCTTTCGTTGCGATGCGACTCAGACGAACCTCAGGCCAGCCGTGTTCGTTTAACCACTGGGTGAGTCTTGTGGTGTCTTTATCACGGTGCAACAGTTTCACATTGGGTCCTGCATCCATCGTGCAATAGACTTCGAAAAGACCTTCTTTACGTGCCTCTTGAATCCCCTTTATCAGCGCGTTTGATTGTTCGTTAAGGTAGTGTATCGGCGGTTTAGCGTCGGCACAAACCGCATGCAGGGCTAAGGCATTCGCTTCACTGATGGAACCAAGTTGAGTGAAATCTTTGTCTTGTAAGGCACGCTTGAACGCTTTTGCATCTTGATGGGATTGTTTGACCCAGTCGTGATAACTCGGCGCTGTTTGAACGGTGTGCTTCATGCCCTCGGTTGAGCCCGTTTTCTTTGGTTGTGAGGCAAGCACAACAATGCCCATCACCACATCCTCAAAAGGCCAATCCAGTGCGTGAATGCGACCATCCGTATCCCACTCAACACAGCCACCCAGCAAGCTTCGGATGGCTGAACCGGACCCCTTTTTGGTGATGCTTGCAAGCCCTTCAAACGAATAAGGCTCGTCATAATAAAGGTTGCACGCCAGCGCGAGTGCCGCAAACGCACTCGCAGAAGAAGCCAGCCCCGCAGCGGTTGGACCGCTGTTGTATGATCGAATGATCAGGCCTTCCTTCGTTTCATCAAAAGGAAAAAACGTTAAAAATTCACGCACTTTCTTTTCACTCTTGGCATCCGCAAGATCGTTGAGGGTAAAAGTTAATCCAGGACTAGCACACTGTTCAAGGACGGTGTGTGTTTCGTAAAGTGAAAGGCTTAAAGAAATAGAAGGGTTGTAAGGAAGTACGTTAAGTTCATCTTTCTTGCCCCAGTATTTGATGAGCGCGATGTTGATGGGCGCTTTCACACACATCTGTTTCATTTGAAATCACGCTCCAAATCCAGTGTCCACAGGGTTGAAAATCCAGCGTTCTGGAAAGTATTCTTGAGGGCCGTTAAGTCTGTTTCATTCTCAACTAAGGCAAGCATGCATCCGCCCAAGCCACCACCGGTTAGTTTAGCGCCTAAGGCACCATGAGCCAGCGCGAGTTCACACAGCTTATCAAGGGTGGGTTCTGAGACACCCAACGCTTTTAAAATTTGATGTGCTTGACTCATCAACCCCCCCATCTCGCGTAAAGAACTCGACGGTAAGGTGTCAATAAAGGTCTCAGATAGGGTCCCCAGCGTTTGAATCAAGTGTTGGGTTTGCTCGGTGTGTGAGTGTAAGCGAATCTTATTCACAGCGTCTTTTGTGCGACCTTTGACGCCGCTGTCAACAACCAGAAGGTATCCCTTCTTCGTGAAGTGTAAGAAGTGACTGGCTTCGCCCTTCATGAAACTTAAAGGTTTTTCGTACGTGATGACCGTGGCATCGACACCACTAGGTTTGTCATGCGCGAGTGCTTCTGAGAGTTGAATCCACTCGTAAAGAACAGGAAGTTCTAAGGGTCGTTCAAAATACACATAAAACGCGCGTGTTAATGCAGCAGCAATGGCTGCGGATGACCCCATGCCTGCGGCCAAAGGCATGTTCAGTGTCATGGTGACCGCCAAGGGTGGACTCTCAAAATGTTCTTTTAACAAGAAAAACAAGGTTTGAATCGGTGTGAACATCACGGGTGCATGTTCAATAGGTCCAGTGTAAAAAGGACTGCTTAAGTAATCTTGAGCATGGGCGTCTAAAGTCACCTCTACAGAGGCACTTTTTAAAGGTAACGCTAAAGCGGGATGGCCGTAGACCACCGCGTGTTCACCCATCCAAATGACTTTTGCAAAACCCGTTTGGGTCACAGATGCCTTCATTCTATCGACTCATTTCTTTCATTCTAACGCTATAAGTATACACGATTATGACCTTGTTGAGGGCTTTAATGGATAAAAAAATCAAGACATTCGGTGTTGAACAAAAGGGTCGTCTCAAAATCGTTTCAAGTGACTCATCGGTCGTAACTGAGGAGGATTAGAAGCACCACACCCTCACCACTAAAAAAAAGCCTCCAGCAAAAAGCTGAAGGCTGATTCTTTTTAACATGGTCGGGACGACAAGATTTGAACTTGCGACCTCTTGCACCCCATACAAGCGCGCTACCAAACTGCGCCACGTCCCGACGCCCATTTATTATATCAAACTTCGATTAAAGTAAAAGTAAAAAGTAAAAAAAATACACAATTACGTGTATTTTCTTCGCAACGCTTCAGCCCAGGCCATGGGGATGCTTGCTTGAGCACCATAAAGGACCCCAATCAACAGCCCGCGGTCACAACTGGCACCACCCACGCGAGTGTTTAACTCAATGGCTTCTTGATACGAAGTGGTGTGTGCTAGAATGTGACACACCATCGGAACCGCATGATCAATGTGACACGCCGTGTTGATGGTGCTTGTCAGTGTGAGGGTGTCTGTTTCCTCAAGCGCCAAAGCCAAGGAGGCTTGAAGTTCTTTGGGTGCGGCTGCTTGATGCGCCTGAAGAACTTCACTGAAAGGCTTTGATTGTGCGGCTTCACGCACATCATCGAACCATGCATAGAGTGCTTCAAAGACCGTTAAGGAGGTAAAGGCTTGGGCAAGCTCCCAGGCTTTCTCACGCGTTAAGCCGAGTGCTGTTGTTGCAATATAGGGCGCGAATCCGACCATTTGATCGTCGTTGATGACACGTTCGGGGAAATCCAACTTCAGTGATTTAATGAGACGATTAAACACCAAATCGCGACCGTAGGCTTCCACATAGCCAACATACGATCCACCTGGTTTAATCGCTTCATACACCATCTCAAGATAGGCTTCTTGAGAAAAATTCGGGTCTTTCTTTAAAGCCTCATACAACCATAAGGTGATGTCTCCTTGGAAGGACACATCGCCAGCTTTGGCGTGTGGATAGCCATAAAAAGCACGTTTAGCAGCGTCATAATGTTGTTTGTCCACCGGTTGAAAGACCAGCGACTGAGTGCGACTGAGTTCAGTCAAATAAGGCATATTATAAATCCAGTTAAAGCCGAGTGAAGCGGCGTTTCCAATCAATGATGCATCTAAAATACGTTTCATACAATCACCTCGTCATCATTATAACACCCTCAACGAGGAAGGATAAAAACAACACTTTTTTATCTTCATCATTTACAACGAAAAAAAATGGGGTATAATTGAACTGCTGTTCCGGTAGCTCAGGGGATAGAGCAACAGTTTCCGAAGCTGTAGGTCGGGGGTTCAATTCCCTCCCGGAACGCCACTTTATCGTTCAAGCCCATGAGGGCATGCGCCGTCAAAGCGGCGCTCTTTATTTTTATGGTAAACGAAACCCACCACCCAGGAGGTAATGATGGAAAAATTAAACCTTAAAACATTGTATTTTGATTACGATGGCACGCTGCATGATACCATGCGTTTATACAAACCCGCATTTATGGAGGCGTTTGCTTATTTAAGAGAGGTCGGGGTCGAAGAAGACCGCGTCATTCCAGACGATCAAATCTATCAGTATTTAGGGTACACTGCACCGCAAATGTGGGCCATGTATAATCCAAACTTAGACCCCACCATTCGCGATCATGCCTCAGCCCTCATCACCAAGCGCATGGTTCAAGGCATGAAAGAAGGAAAAGCGGCTTTGTTTGACGGTGCTTTAGAGACCTTGAAAAGCTTAAAAAAGCGCGGCTACCATCTGGTCTTTTTTTCGAACTGTAAAATCAACTACATGCAAGCGCATGCGCAGATGTTTGGTCTAGATCAGGTGTTTGATGCCATGGTGTGTGCTGAACAACACGATTTCATCTCCAAAGCAGATATTTTAAAGAAGATTCTCAAAGATCATCCTCAACCCGCGGCGATTGTTGGTGATCGTCATCAAGATATGACGGCCGGCGTTGAAAACGGGTTGGTGACCTTTGCGTGTGACTATGGTTATGGCAAAGAAGAAGAACTTGTGGACGCGGACATTCACCTTCAAAGCATTACCGATTTATTAACCTATTTGTAAAAAAAAAAACGATCGTATCCCCACGGATGCGATCGTTTTTGATTAACGGGTTTCAAAAATGATGTGCTTTAGCTCTTCAGTGGTGTTGGCAATGCCTTCTGGATTGAGTTTTTTTAACATACTCTCACGGTCAAAGCCCCAGGTGACTGAAGCAATGGGCATGTTCAGTTTCAAGCACGCTTCGATGTCACGAAGCTCATCCCCCACATACAAGGCGTCTTGCATTTCGATGCGATGTTTTTTTAAGACTTTTTTGATCAGTCTTTCTTTGCCAAAGACACGTGCTTTACCATAGATTTCACTGAAGTAATGGACACGTTGGTGGGACAAAAACGCTTCGATGTTGCGTTTGTGGTTACTGGAAACAATCACCGTTTTTATGTTGTGTTGATGAAGTGTCTCAAGAAGTGCTTCAATGCCTTCAAAGTAATGGACACTGTCCATGTACTCATAGTACAAGTCCCAGGATTGGCGCACAAGTTTTGGTACCTTATAAAGTGGTACCGACATGATTTTAAGCCGTTCTTTAACCGGCAGTTTTTTCAAATCATGAAGCTCTTCAGGGGTTAATAATGGGACATTGTAGCGCTCACACATCACTGCGTAGATTTGATAAGACACCTCGTTGGTATCCGCCAGTGTGCCATCAAAATCAAAAATCACTAACTTTTTCATGTCGTCACATCCTCAATGAATGATTATAGCACTTTTCTAAAAAAAATCATAAAAATTTGTGCGGTCAACTAGGCTTGTGCCTGTAAAAGACGTATAATGAAAGCATCTTCACCAGGAGGTGCCTTATGAAACGAACACGCTTAATTTTAATGATTCTTTTGACGACGTTTATATTAACTGCCTGTAATGATACGCAGACCACCACCAACCTTTTAAGCATTGATGAAACGGTCCTTAGAGAGGTTCCCAGATACACTCCGTTTGACGCGCTTGAGCTACCCGATCATGTTTTAGTGAGCTTAGAATCAGGTGAAACTCAACGCATCCCAGTCACTTGGACCAACGCCGCAAGTGCTTACGATGCCCAAATGGTCGGTGAACAGGTCTTAGAGGGACGCCTTATCTTAGAGTCTTCTTTACTCAACCCCAACAATCTTCGTCCACGCCTAACGGTGCGGACCTCTTTAGTCGATGTGATGACAACACTTAACAACCAACCACAGTTCACCACCCTCGTGCGTGCGCTCGAGAGCAGTGGGCTTGACGAAGTGTTACTCGTGCGCCGTGAGATGACCTTGTTGGCGCCCACAAACCAAGCTTTTAATGAGCTTTTCACACTGCTTGGCGAAACTGAAAGCAGCTTTTTGGAACGCGAGGATCTGTATGAGTTATTGTTGCATCATGTGTTTGTTCCGTCCTCCCCACGAAGTACGTTATTGGATCAAGTTCCCTTTTCGATCAACTCATTAGATGGAGGCGCTTTGGCGTTTGATTTTGATGGCACACGCTTGACGGTGAATCAACTCAGTCGTTTAGATGCGACCGATTTAATGATTCAAAATGGTGTCATTCATACGGTCAATCGTGTGGTGTTATCACAACGAGTGCTGGACACCATCGTTCGTGATTTGTTGCCGACGGATGTGTTTGATCAGTTCACCGACTTACTGAGCGACCCACGCATTTTGTTACAGTTTTTAGCAGGGGGCTCGAGTTTGACCATTTTCGCGCCCACACCTGAAGCCTTTGAAGCGTTTGCCCAACTCAACAATTTGGACTTAGATACACTCACTGAGAATGCCGATGTGATTACCTTGTTAACCTACCATGTGGCCTTAAGTGATGCAAGTGCAGATGAACTCTTCACCCGTTCATTCAACGCTCCCATCACCTTGAACACTTTACAAGGTGAACGCCTGAGCATTTCGGTCGTGGATGACCAACTCACGGTCAATGGCGCTTTAGTGACCGATACGGGTGAAGTGCTGGCGTTTGCGACCATCATTTTAATTGACCGTGTTTTGGTCCCACCTGCGCTTGAAGAGACGTTCACCGAGGTCACGCCGTGAGTGGCATCGTGTTGATCACCGGGGCCGCCTCAGGGATTGGCCGCATGATTGCCACCACGCTTTCAAAACAGTATGATTTGGTGCTCCTAGATCGTGACCACGGGAGACTTGAAACATTGAAACAAACGCTCGTTAGTGAGACGCACACCCTTGAAACCGTAACCGTTGATTTAAGTGATTTAGAGGCTCTTCAGGCAAGCTTAACCTCACTCAAACTATCCGCGCTGGATGCGCTCATTAATGTCGCGTCTGTTCCACCGGAACACCAGATGTTTGAGACACTCAGTGTAGACGACATGCGAACCATGTTTACCGTCAACACGCTGGCGCCTATGCGGTTGTTTCAATGGGCGGTGCCCTTGTTGAAACAAGGCACCTTAAAGTCAGTCATAAACATCGGTTCTGTGCACACCAAGAGCTCTTTAGAAAACGGCGCCATCTTTCGGGCCACGAAAGCAGCCTTAGAAACATGGTCTGAACAAATGGCGTTAGAGTATGGTGCTTTAGGCTTTAGAGTGAACACCATTGCGCCCGGTGGAGTTGCCTCAGGGATGTTAGGTGATCTCACAAGTCAGTTCCCCTACACCACCCAAGAGTTTCAAAAGGCCTCACCTTTAAAGACGCCTGTGTTAGCCTCACACGTTGCCGATTTAGTCACCTATTTGCTAAGTGATTCAGCGCGCAGCATCACCGCTCAAACGTGGGTCATCGATGCAGGCTACAGTAAACGATAAAAAAAAACCGCCAAGAGGCGGTTTTTTAATTAAAATCTTCGATGAGTTGAACATAGAAGCGAACGGTGTTGATTAAATTATCGACATGAATCGACTCGTTCGCTGCATGAATCATGGCGAACTCTTCTTGACTCAGTGGCATCGCTGAAAAGCGATAGACGTGTTGTGAAATCTTATGATAGTACCGTGAATCAGTGGCGGCCATCATCAAATAAGGTGTGGTGATCACGTCTGGCCAAATCTTACGAATGGTTTGCGTGAGTTTATCATAGGTTTTATCGTCGTGTGAGACCGTGGTGGGGTCGGTGGTGTAATCAACAATGACCTCGATGGGCAGGTCTGAGAGCGCTTGACGAATTTTGGTTTCAACGTGTGCTCCATCTTCACCAACAATGATGCGGTAGTTGATGCCGATGCTCGCTTCACTAGGCAAGACATTGATGGCCTCTGATCCTTGCATCATCGTAAAGGCTTGGGTGGTTTTAAGCATCGCGAGTAATTGGCCCCCTTTACGCTTAGAGAGAAAGCGAACCAATGGAAAGGTCAACCATAGGTTGGCGAAAATCATCCGCATCATGAACCCATCACTGTGACGTCCTAACGTGTCGAACATTTGATCCATGACGAGGTTTCGTTTTACAGGAAACAGTTGTCGATCGTTTAAACGTGTGATGGCGTTGGCTAAGAGAGTGATGGCCGATTCTTTAGGTGGTGTTGAGGCGTGACCACCCGCATCATGTGCTTTTAAAGTGACTGCCATAAACCCTTTTTCGGCGGTGCCAATCACCGCGATGGGTTTGGCAACACCCGGGAACATGCCTTCGACAATGGCACCGCCTTCATCGAGAACCATCGCAGGTTGAATCCCTTGAGCGCGTAAGTGTTCGACAATCATATCCGCAGAGCCCCCGCGAATCTCTTCATCGCCACCAAAGGCAAGGTAAAGATCGCGTTTGAGAGGCGTTTTCTGTTCGATATGATGATGTACGGCTTCCATGATTGAACATAAGGTCCCCTTCGTGTCCAAGGCGCCACGACCATAGACGCGGTCGTCGATCACATCACCCAAGAAGGCATCGTAGGCCCAGGTGCCGTTTTTAGGAACCACATCATAGTGGGACATTAAAACTAAAGGCGCTTCTTGAGTGGATCCTTTAAGATGAATCAAAATCCCACGGTCCCCTAAATACTCGAGTTTGGCGTGTGTTTCAATCCATGGATAGCGTTTCACAAGATACGATTTAAACAGCTCAAAAGGCTTAGGATCTTCTTTTCGTTTATCAACGTAAGAGACGGTTTTAAATCGAATCATCGCTTTTAATGATTCGATGATACGCTTTTCGTTCAAATCTAGAGGAGGGCTAGGATCGACGACTTTTTGGTTTGGTTTAAACTGTAGTGTCTTAATGATCATGATGATGAGAACAACAAGTAAGGCAACAAGCAAAGCTGTGATGAGTTGTGGCATAAGGAATCCTCCTTTATGAATTAGCTATAGTATAGCATAGCCAAGCGGTTAAAATATAATTTTTCACAATTGATTGTGGTGAAATATGCTATAATGAAATTCGTTGAAAGACTTAAGGAGCCATCGATGGATAAACTCAGTCGCAAAGAAGAACAAGCGTTAATTGAAAAGACAGCCTTAGGGACCATCTTAGTGAACTTAATTTTAAGTGCTCTGAAATTTCTTGCGGGTATTTATGGTCGCTCAGCCGCATTGCTTTCGGATGCTTTGCATTCGGCCAGCGATGTCATCTCTACGGTGCTTGTGTTTTTTGGCGCACGCGTTTCACGCAAAAAAGCCGATGCGACACACCCCTATGGCCATGAACGCTTTGAAGCGTTGATTGCGCTTCTTATGGGACTGTCATTGATGGGATTCGCGTTGTTTATGTTCGCTCAAAATGTGTGGCGATTAAATCTCTATCGTTTGGGCGAGTATACGTTATCGCGGCCAAACCTTATTGCACTTGCCGCCATCCTCATCAGTATTCTTGTCAATGAAGTGTTGTTTTGGTGGGCTTTAAAAAGCGGTCGCAAAGCACACAGTAGTACACTGATTGCGGATGCTTGGCATCACCGCTTTGATGCGATAAGTTCGCTGGGCGGCTTGATTGGGGTTGCGGGTGCCATGCTGGGGTTTTTGTGGATGGATTTGCTTGCGGCTTTAGCCATCAGTCTCTTGATTATGCGGGTGGCGTATACCATCGTGATTCGCGTTGTGAAACAACTGGTCGACACCGCCCCAGATTTAGACACCATGCAAGCGATTGAACAACACATTCTAAGCATCCGTGGCGTTAAAACAGTCGATGATCTCAAGGGTCGCTTACATGCTGAGAAGATGTTTATTGACGTCGAGATTGGGGTTGAAGCATCCTTGACGCTTCAAGCTGCACACCATATTGCAGAGAGCGTTCATCTTCAAGTGGAGTCGATGTTTCCGCTTGTCAAACATTGCATGGTCCACGTGAACCCAAACGATACATAGGAGTGCTTTAAATGTTAAAACTAAACCCTCAAGGCAGTTTTCACGACGAGCGTTACACGATGAAAGGAAAACCGCCAAAGCCCACACGATTAATGAAACTTTACGTTTGGTCTCGAACGTTTTTTCCACTATGGATTAGACGTCACAAATACATTAAAATCAACATGGAAACTGTTCAAGAGCCTTACATCATGTTGGCTTCTCATGGGTCCTATTTGGATTTCAAGACGGCTGCGCGGGCGGTGTTTCCAAAGAGTGCGGCCAATGTTGCGGCGCTCGATGCGTATGTGAAATATGAAAAATTACTCAAATGGCTTGGTTCAATCGGTGTGCGTAAGTTTTCAACACAAGACAGCACCGTCGGACGCAACATGCTTCATGTGATCAAAAAACACGGGTTAACCCTCATCATTTACCCTGAAGCACGCTACACCTTGGATGGTCGAGCGCATTACATCCCACCAAGTTTAGGGAAATTGGTAAAGCTCGCCAAAGTCCCAGTGGTGACGTTGATCAATCATGGTCACCACCTTGCGAAACCTTATTGGTCAAAGCAAGGACGCTTCTTTAAAACAGAGTCTGTCTTGAAGCAAATCATTACGGCCGAAGAAACGCATCTTTTAACCCCTGACGCGATCAATGAGAGAATACAAGAAGCCTTTGTCTATGATGATTATCAGTGGCAAAAAAGCAAACAGTTAAAGATCCGTCACCGAAAGCGTGCCGAAGGTTTAGAAAATTTACTGTACCGCACCTATGGCACTCAACACGAAGGCGTATTGCGTTCAAAAGGACACCAACTCTTTTGTGAAGCTTCTGAGAAACGGTTTGAGCTCAATGAACAAGGCGATCTCATCGAACTGGGTGACACACCGAAGGTGATTGCGATGGCGACATGGGTGGATTGGCAGAAAGAGTGTCTCAAAGCTTCGATTGAAGAAGGCTCTTACCACGTTGAAACCGAGGTGGATGTGTATGTCTTACCCAACCCCAAAGGCTTTGTCTCCCTGGGTAAAGGCATCTTCAAACATAGTCCTGCTGGATTTGAAGTTCACTTTCAGGTCGAAGGCGAAGCGATGTCTTGGTTTCATGAGAGTAAAAGACAATACGCTGTCCATGTGGCCTATAAGCACCATCATGGCCAGCCATTCATCGGCTTTTCTCACGATAATTTAACGTATTTCTTTGGCTTCGATCAATCGTTTCCAGTCACCAAAGTCGCGTTTGCGACCGAACTCATTTATCAATCCATTAAAAATGGCGATGCGCGTGACTGACGCGCATCGCCTTATTTTATGAAATAGGGTTTGTTGAGTGTCAACGATCGATGAAAGTCGACCATGGGACGTGGGTACTGAAGCGCGTAATCCTCATACACGGCTCGGTCAAGTAAAGGCAATCGATATCTTAAGTGTTTAGGTAAAGCATTCAGTTCAGGTACATAGCGCTCAAGCAGCTGCGCATCGGGGTCATAAAGCTGGCCTTGTTTCATCACATCAAAATAGCGAAACTCACGGGCATCACTGCCTACCCCTGCGACATACGCCCAGTTGCCATAGTTACTCGCAACGTCGTAATCGAGAAGATGATGTTCAAACCAAGCCGCGCCCAAACGCCAGTCTAGTCGTAAATTTTTGGTGATAAAACTGGCCACATTTTGACGTCCTCGATTGGACATATACCCCGTTTGATACAGCATTCTTAAATTGGCATCAATCAAAGGAAACCCTGTTTGAGCGTCGACAATGCGCTGCCAATCAGTCGCACTCGCTCGCCACTGGATAGGCTTTAGTGAGAGTGCTTGGGATTGGAAAAGCTTGGCGCCTTGTTGTTGGGATAAAAAAGAAAAATAATCGCGCCACAACAGCTCAAAGAAAAGCCAATACGTTGAATCGTTTTTAACGACCGTGCGTTCATAGTGTGTTAAGCGTGCATAAACCCAACGAACAGAGAGTGAACCGTTGGCTAAATAAGGCGAAAACTTACTAGACGCATCGTCTAAAAGCATTCCGTTGCGCGTTTCTTTGTAGGTTTTTACCGCATGGGTATGGAACAGATAATGCTCGAGCCGTTCCTTAGCCGCAATCTCTCCCGCAGGAAACACCAACGTCTTTGTCTCAACGGATAAGGTACAAGGAATCACCGGTGTCCACGCCGTCTGGGGTTGTCTTTGGGGGAGGACGGGTGGGGGCGTAAGGGCCTCAACTTTTTGACGAAATGCGGTAAAGGTTTTGGGTAATTGGGCGATTTCAAAAGGAAGCTGGTGCGGGCTTAACAAGGATTTATCCTCAAAAAAGAAGACCCGCTTTGGATACCATTGCATTAAGGCAAGATCGTCGAGTCGCTCCTCTTCACCATCGGTGTGGTGGAGAATGACCCGTTCGATCTCATACGCTTCAGCGACCGTCTTTAAGGCGCTTAGAAGGGGTTGGTTAAGAACGATTAAAGGAACACCCAGTGGTTTTAAGGTTGTCTTTAAGATGCTTAAAGTCTGTCTTAAAAACGCTCGTCGCTTCGATGAGCGTCTTGGAAAGCCATAGCGTGTGGGTTCATCGAGTGCGGGATCATCCGCATACAGCGCCAACACTGGGGTTTGATGCTTGAGCGCATGGTCAAGCGCAGGGTGATCGTAAGCACGCAAGTCTTGACGGTACACCAACACGGAAATCTTCATCGTTTTCACCTCTAATTGGATTATATCATGAGCCCATATGCTATACTTAAAGAAGGCGTTACGAAAGAGGGATCGCATGAAAGCCATCGCACGATACAGTCTTGTCTTTATCCTTGTGTTTACACTCACACAAAGCATTCAAGCGCGTGTGTTTGAAGGACGCAGTGTGTCCTCACGCGTTTATGAAATTGCTTTTCGCGTTCGTAGACCCTTTATTCCGCCGCTCACAGATGAAAACATTGAAGCCTATTTTTTACGTCGCGAAACGATCAACGAGGCACCTTTTGAGGTCCCGTTTCCCTTTTCGAATCGTGTCACCAACTTTGAGCAGGACCGTTTAGACGTCTTAATGTTTGACCCTGCATCAGAAAGCGAATCGATCATCGTGTATCTTCACGGTGGTTCCTATGTGAACCCACCTTCATGGATACATTTTCGCTTTGTGACCCGCTTGATGGACACCCTTGAGGTACCTGTGTATTTTCCGCTTTATCCAAGAGCTCCGAATGCGACGGTGGAAGATGCGCTGCCAAAGTTAGTGTCTTTTTATGACCATCTCATCGAGGCAAACCCACACCAGTCCATCATTCTCATGGGCGATTCTGCGGGCGCGTCTTTAGCCTTGGCTTTAACGTTAGAACTGGCTCGTGAACATCGTCCTTTACCGTCGTTGTTGTTGATGATTTCGCCTTGGTTAGACTTGGCACTCGACAATCCACAGATTGCCGCGATTCAACCACTGGACCCAGTACTCAACCCCCCAGCCGCCCTTTATTTAGGCAATGCCTGGCGCGGGGAAGTGGCACTCGACGATCCTCGAGTGAGTCCCTTGTTTGGTGATTTAAGTGTGCTTACGATGCCGGTCATGATGGTGATGGGGACGTTTGATGTGCTGTATCCAGATGCGGTGTTGTTTGCGCAACGTGCGCAAGAAGTCGGTGTGACGTTGACGTTTGAACCATCCCCTCGGATGTTGCATGTCTATCCGTTGTTTCCAGGACTGCCTGAGGGAGAGCGTACGATTGAACGGATGCTCTCGTTTATCCGAGGTGAACATTGATGGAAACCATTGCACTGGCGGTCAAAGATTTGGTGAACTATGTGTATGCAGCAGGCGATTTATCCAGTCAAGGACAAGGCAAGAATCGCGCATACATTGGCACACAACTCCATCAACATCGTCAAAATCAATACCAACCCTCAGATCAAAAAGAAGTGCCTATTGAAGGCACCATTCAAACCGCAGATCACATCTATCGTCTTGTGGGCAGAATGGATGGCGTGTTAGAAGAAGATGGTGACATCCTCATCGAAGAAATCAAAAGCACCTTGCAACCTCTCATGACCTTAACGGCTCAAGAAGCACACCTCAAACAGCTTCAAGTCTATGGCTACTTATATGCTTTAAAACACCAGCGACATACGATAACACTAAGACTTTTATATGTGCATCACCCTAGTCTTGAAACCAAAGCCTTTACGCAAACCTACGCGGTTGAAGTGTTGGAACACGAGACGTTGGTAGCCTTAGAAACGTACCGGGCATGGCATGTGAAAATACTGTCGCATCTATACGCCAAAGAAAAAACATTGACCGGACTTGAGTTCCCATTTCACGAGATGCGGGAAGGGCAAGAACGATTGATTGAGAAAACCTATCAAACCATGATTGAAAAAGACGTTTTGTACGCCCTTGCGCCCACGGGCATCGGCAAAACCATGGCGACGTTGTTTGCGACGTTAAAAAGTGTGCATCGTCACGATGAGAAGGTCTTTTATGCGACCGCTAAAAATGCGGGTAAGCAAGTGGCGGTCGAGATGGTCGAACGGTTGCGCGCACAAGGTGTGGCGTTAAAAGCGATCACCTTAAACAGCAAAGAAAGTCTTTGTTTGCGTAAAGAAGTGGACTGTGACCCAGCGGTCTGTCCTTTTGCAAAAAACTATTATGACCGTGTGAACGAAGCACTCAGTGACGTCTTTGAACACGATGCGCTTTACGATGGCGCCTTACTCAAAGAGTATGGGGCACTTCATAAAGTGTGTCCGCATGAACTGGCCTTGGATGTCGCACGCTATTGCGACGTCATCATTGGCGATTTCAATTATGCGTTTGATCCGAGAATTCAGCTCGTTCGTTTTTTTGATGAAGACAATTACAAAGTAAAACTTTTGGTTGATGAAGCACACAATCTCGTCGATCGTTCCCGCAGCATGTACTCCGCTTCGTTGACTTTAAACCAGACACAGCAATGGCAAAGTCATTTGACCACCCTCACACCCTCGCCTATGAAAGCACTCAACAGCTTGGTACAAGAGATGCTTTTTGTTCATGATCATGCGGCGTCAAACCGTGAGCGTATGGTCGCCTTTAAAGAGGTTCCCAAACCCTTACACAAGGCCATTGAAGAGGCGTATAAAGCACTCGAAGTGTTGATGGAACAACACAAACAACATCGCATGCGCCCCGTCTTTAAAGACGCTTTCTTTGAGCTACTTCAGTGGTTGCGCATCGCGCATTACTACGAAGAGTCACATCTGTTTTTAGTCCATTTCGAACAAGAAGACGTGCGTTTTGAAATGGCGTGCTTAGACGCATCTAAACCTTTAAAAACGACCCTGACGGAACAAACTGAAGGGGCTGTGTTGTTTTCTGCGACCTTAGAACCGTTAACGTACTATCAACAATTACTCTCGCGCGGCGTGGGACAAACGCTCATCTTAAACAGCCCCTTTGACCCCAAACGATTGGGCGTGTTTGTGGATGTTTCCAGATCACTACGCTATAAAGATCGCGATCACGCCCGTGAACGCATTGGCGATTCTATTTATGCGCTTTTAGAAAGTAAAAAAGCGCCCTACATTGTCTATTTTCCTTCGTTTCAATACATGCATCAAATTTTAGCCGATCTCGACCTCACTGGCGTCGATGTGCATCGCCATCAACCCAACATGACCCCCACAGAGAAAGAGACCTTGTTGCGTCAGTTTGTGTTGTCAACCAAGAGACCTAAGCTTTTATGTACGGTGCTTGGTGGCTCGTTCGCTGAAGGTGTGGATCTGCCACAAGGACAGTTGCTGGGGGTGATGGTGGTGGGTGTGGCGCTTCCTGCGCTCACGCCTTATCAAAACCTTCTTCAACAGTATTACACCCATCAAGGGTATGAGGGTTTCCATTATGCTTA
>SKJA01000010.1 GCA_007116105.1 Candidatus Izemoplasma sp. | reverse complement strand
TTGTTAAACTCATAACGATGACGATGACGCTCCACGATGGTGTCTTCTTGATACAAACGATGTGCAAGGGTGCCGGCTTTAAGCGTACACGTGTAAGCTCCTAATCGCAACGTGCCCCCTTTATCCATCCCTTCTTCTTGATCGCTTAATAAATGGATGATTGGATGAGGTGTCATGGCATCAATTTCAGTGGAAGAGGCATCCTCTAACCCACAGACATTTTGAGCATACTCGATGCACGCTAACTGCATACCATAACAAAGTCCTAAAAACGGCACTTGGTGTACTCTAGCATACTCAATCGCTTTGATTTTACCCAGTGTGGCGCGTTGACCAAAACCACCTGGAACCAAAATTGCATCGGACGAGGCAAAGAGTGTCTGTAGGTCTTCCTCATCAGCCACCATGGCCGCATCGATCCAATCAATATGAATGGCGACATCCAACGCGTACCCGGCGTGTTTTAACGATTCAACCACAGACAAATAGGCATCGTGTAACTGTGTATACTTGCCTACTAAAGCGACACGAATCTCTGATTTTAACTGCTTGATGCTTTCAATCAAAGCACGCCATTCATGCATGGGTGCTTCCTGACAGTTTAAGTTGAAATGACGACAGACCAATGAATCCAAGTGTTGACGCTGTAAATCAAGCGCTACTTCATAGATGACATCGACATCAATGGCCTCGATGACTGCTTCTTTAGCGACATTACAAAACAACGCAATCTTATGGCGCATCTCTTCCGTAATGTGATGAGAAGTTCTTAACACGATGATGTCTGGGTTGATTCCCAAGCTTCTGAGCTCTTTGACACTGTGTTGGGTGGGTTTGGTTTTCATTTCATTCGCAGCCTCTAAATAAGGCACGAGGGTGTTGTGAATGAACAGGGTGTTATGCGCTCCATAATCCAGACGCCATTGACGTATGGCTTCCAAAAAAGGCAACGACTCAATGTCGCCCACAGTACCGCCAATTTCGGTGATGATGACGTCGGCTTGAGATTCTATTTTCGCAGCGAATATTTTCCCTTTAATTTCATCGGTGATGTGAGGGATCACTTGAATGGTCGCGCCTAAGTAATCGCCACGGCGTTCTTTTTCAATGACGCTTTGATAGACGCGTCCCGTGGTGATGTTAGAGTTTTGCGAAAGATTTTCATCGATAAACCGCTCATAGTGACCCAAATCTAAATCCGTTTCAGCGCCATCCTCGGTCACAAACACCTCGCCATGTTGATAAGGCGACATGGTCCCGGGATCGACATTGATGTAAGGATCAAATTTTTGCATAAAGACTTTAAGTCCTCTATTTTTCAATAAACGTCCTAAAGAAGACGCTGTAATTCCTTTGCCTAAAGAAGACACCACGCCTCCTGTGACAAAGATGTATTTCGTCTCACCCATAATAAAACCTCCGATAACAATGTTAAACAAAAAAGTTCTCCTCGAAAGGAGAACTTTATCATTAAAGTGCCCGACCTAAGTATATCAAAAGTCGTACGTTGACGCAAAGGGTTTCTTAATCATCTTCATAAAGATTTTCAAACTCATCCATGCGCTTGTTATATTCTTCTTCATCGAAGTCGTCATCTTCCAAGACTTCTTCTTCAAGTTCACCAAATTCAGCTTCGATGTCATCTTGAATGGTCTTTTCTTCGACTGCTTCTTCTTCAACCACAGGTTCAGCTTCGACTTCGAGAACTTCTTCAACGATGTCTTCTGCTTCAAACGTCACGGTTTCATCAATGTCCAGTGCGGGTGAATCGTGTGATTCACGTGCGGCTTGAAGCATGGCCTCACGTTCTTTCCGTTTTTCTAACATCTCTTGATGTTCGAGTTCACGACGCGCTGCCGCATCTAAACGATCTTCCATCACTTGATCATAGACTTCCTTATATTCACTGTAAAAAGAACCGTCTTTTTCCCACAGTTCAACATTTTGATGTTCTTTAAGATCCCACGTGTTTCCGCCAGTGTAGACGAATTTAGCGCTGCTAGTTAAGTCAGCGTAAAACGTGTTTAACGTTTCAACGACTTGATTTTCATCGAGTTCAGTGACGTTCTTTTGTGCTAAAATCGCGTCAAATAAATCGTAAAGATCCATTGGCTCTTGACGTTCTTTGATGATCATTTCGGCGACATTGATAAAACTCATTTCATGTTCTAAGATCATGGCTCGCTCCCTCTTTAAACATCAACACAAATTGATGTTGACTTAACCTGTGCTCCCCATCCCATAAGCTGTAGTCTACTTTAAATCCTTGGGGGTCTTGATGCATACTTTCTGTAAGGACACTTAAGGTCAGTGCCTTCCCTGCGAATGTCATTATGGCTTCATGCCTTTGGTGTGTTTCAAAGGTCATCTCTAAAGACATTTCTCCCACTTTAACGAGGTGAATTTTTCCTTCCTCGATGGTGAGACGATGTCTTGCGTGAGACGGGTCTTGAAAGGTCAGTGTCTGTGCTTTTGATAGCGCCATCGCAGAAAAAGAAACGTCTTCTTCTCCCTCACGAATGCGGACAAAAATGGCTTTTTTTGGCATGACACGACACCCTTTTTTCTTAATGCTTTTGTATTATATACGATTCATCCCTTGGATGCAAGCATTTATCTATGTGAAGGCGCTGGGAGTGGAAACCAAACACTAAAGGTCGAGCCTTGAGCACGTTCACTCGTGACTTCGATTTTTCCTTGATGTTTGAGTACCACGTTTTTAATGATGCTGAGTCCTAAGCCACTGCCGCCTGAATCACGACTTCTTGCTTCATCCACACGGTAAAACCGTTTAAAGATGTTCTCGTGTTCACTTTTTGCAATGCCAATGCCTGTATCCGAGACATCGATACGGTAAAAGGCGCCTTCTATGTAGCCTTTAAGTTGAACACTGCCTTGATCGGTGTAATGCGCCGCATTTCTCAATAAGTTTAAGATGACTTGACGCACCTTATCTTTATCGATGAGCAGATCGGCTGCCTCAGACAGTTCGGTAAACGCCAATCCTTTGTTCGCAAACCAGCTTTGAGATGTTTCGGTGCATTCCTTTATGAGGTCTGGCATTGACACGGTTGTTTTTTTTAGTTCGTAGTCGATGCGGTCCATTTTTGAGATGATCAACAAATCCGCAATCAGCTTTTCTAGTCGTTTCGCTTCTTTAAAAATGGTGTCTAAAAATTCATCATGCTCAGATTTTGTCATGTGGGTGTGTCTTAACATCAGTTCAGCTGACCCTAAAATCGCACTCAAGGGTGTCTTTAATTCATGCGTAACATCCGCAGTAAACTGTTTTTGAAACTGTTCCGCTCGTTTGAGTTGTGTGATGTCGCTCATAATGACAATTAAACCCATGAACAACTTCGCTTGGAATAAAGGTGAGGTTTGGATGTCGTAAGTAAGGTCTCCTAAACGGACTTGATGACGTTGTGGTTTCTCTGCAATAAAGGATTGGTAAATCGCTTCATACAGAGGTTTAGAGGCCTTTAAATCCTGAATGGTCTCCTGTTTAACGGTGAGTTTTTGTAAAAGGTCACGCGCTGCTTTGTTCGCCATCGTGAAGACCCCTTCGTAATCGAGTAACATAAACCCGCTACTTAACGTCTCAACAAGCGTGTCGAGTTGTTCATGGGTTTTCTCCTCGGCTTCTTGGGTTTTACTTAAACGGTATTCGAGTTGTTCTTGATGCCATGTTTCACGTTTTTGGTATCGTTCATTGAGGGTCAAGGCTGTGACGATACTTAACGTGGTCACTAAAATGAACAAAAACCCTTGTAATAAAGGGTTTTGCGTCCATATCAAAATTAATCCAAATGACCAAAGACTGGCAATCATGCCAAACATCATAGGTTTTTTAATCATGGTCTCACCTCGCGGTGATTATAGCACATTTTGATTAATTTAAGACAATGTGCGTTGCTTTCTGATGATAAATGATGGCTTCTGCGATGTTGGTCAAATGATCCCCTGTACGCTCCAGCTGTTTGATGACTAAAATGGCTCTTGCAGCTTCTTCCGCTGAGGTGTTGATTTCTGTTTTGGTGATGCGGATGAATTTTTTGACGTGCTTCTCAAACAAATCATCAATTTGCTCATCTTGTTTTGCGACAGCCATGGCCAGTTCTAAATCTTTATCCGCATACGCTTGAGCCAATTGATCAAACATGGCGAGAATGGGTGGGAAAAACGCATCAATGGCGTCGGTGTAGAGCGCTTGTGCTTGCGTATGGATGATGTACTTCGCAATGTTGCACGCATAATCTGCGACCCGTTCTAAGTCACTGGCGATTTTGATGGCTGTGATGACCATCCGTAAATCTGTGGCTACTGGTGTCTCACGGATGATGATGCTTAAGACGTTTTCATTGATGTCAATCTCTTGTTGGTTGATGTCCTCATCAAACGCAATCAACCCATGGGCTAATTTTTTATCATTGAGTTCAAGCGCTTGTCTTACACGTTTGTACTGATCGGCGACGTCGTTCATCATCGTCACCACACGGGTCCGTAGTTTCGCTAATTGACGCTCAAAATGTTGTCGTTCGTTCATAGTCTCTCCTAACCAAAGCGTCCGGTAATGTAGTCTTCCGTTTGCTTTAAACGGGGTGCTTTAAAGATTTTTTCGGTCGTGTCGATTTCTCTGAGCTCTCCCATATAGAAAAACGCTGTGTAATCACTGATCCGGGCAGCTTGTTGCATCGAGTGTGTGACAATGACAATGGTGTAGTCTTCTTTCAAATCGTTAATGAGCGATTCAATGCGTTGAGTTGCGAGAGGATCTAAGGCGCTGGTGGGTTCGTCCATTAAAATGACTTCAGGTTCTAAGGCAAGGGCTCTTGCAATGCACAACCGTTGTTGTTGACCCCCACTTAAAGACAACGCACTGCTCGTTAAGCGATCTTTGACTTCTTCATATAAGGCCGCTTGCTTTAAAGCTTTTTCAACGATTCCTTGAAGCACTTCTTTTTGCTTAATCCCTTGTTGTCTAGGACCGAAAGCGACGTTATCAAAAATGCTCATGGGAAAGGGATTTGGTTTTTGGAACACCATCCCTACCCGTTTACGAAGTCCGATGACATCATACCCTCCGATTTGACACTCTTCTCCATCAAAACGAACACAACCTTCCATTTTGGCTTCAGGAATGAGGTCGTTCATGCGGTTTAGACAACGAATGAACGTTGACTTTCCACAGCCTGAAGGCCCAATTAAGGCGGTTACTTGATTTTTATAAATCACCATATCAATGTTTTTCAAAGCGTGAAAATCACCATAAAATAGGTTTAAGTTCTCAATGTTAAAGACAGTGGTCATCATGATCGTCTTCCTTTCCAGTCAAATGCCCATACGGTCGTTTTAATCGCTAAGTTTAACGTTAAAACAATCAACAAAATAATCAATGCAATGGTGCTTGAAAGTGCAATGTTTGCAGGCTCATCCGTCATCATGGACCAGATGTGTACGGCCAAGGAGGTTGAGGGTTCAAAGATACGGACCGAGTCCCGGATGGCTGCGCCTAAGACAAAGATGAGTGCAGCCGATTCTCCGATGACGCGGCCAATCCCTAAAAAGGTCGCGGTGAGAATCCCTGGCAAAGCTTGTGGTAACACCACTTTGAAGGTGGTTTGAGTTTTATTCGCGCCCAACGCCAAAGAAGCAAAACGATGATCTTGAGAGACCACTTTCAAGGCTTCCTCGGTGGTTCGGATAATCACCGGTAACAAGATGACAGCAAGCGTCAACCCCCCAGCGATTAAGTTTGCATTCTCTGCAGGGGTGAGCCTTACGGTGAGAGGAACAAAGACCGTAATCCCTAAAAGCCCATAAATGATTGAAGGCACGCCTGTGAGTGTTTCAATAAAGTTTCTCATGGCTTTCGTCACACGATTGATTGGCGCAAACTCATTGAAGTAAATGGCGGTTAACACACCAAACGGTAAGGCAATCGCAAGGGTGATAAAGATTAAGTAGAGTGTTGTGATGAGTGATCCCCGAATACCACCACCTTCGGTGGAGAAGATGACTTCACGAAGTGCTCTATCCGGGTCATTCATGTCTCGGGCCATGCTAGCGGCACCGCGGGAGGTGAGTGAGGTTGGATGATCGACATAAGACACTCTTCGTAACACCGCTCCTGTCTCAAGTCCAATGAAGGATTGTTCGGACGTGGGATCTTGATTGGTCAGTCTTCTAAGCGGAGACGCTTCATCAATATACGCAACTTTGATGACGCCATCCCCTGCTAAATCAAAGCTTTGTTCTAAAACCAACCCCAAACGCTCAACGAGGTACCGATTTTCCCCTTGTTGTCCCGTTAAATTAAACGAGCCTTGCGTCTCTTCTTCAACCAAGCCAACAAAGCCTCGGGCATGGTAATCGCCTCGCAACAGGTCGAAACTCAATAAATGGGCGCCCTCACGAATGACATAGAAGAAAATCATCCCCAACGCAAACACACTTAAGAGTGTCGCTAAATAGGTGGCTCCGTCAAGGATGACTTGACGCCATGGTTTTTTACGCATGAACATTCCCCACTTTCTTTTTCAGGGTGTTCAAGATAAGGTTGGTTATCAAGATGACAATCATTAAAATAATCCCGACAGAAAACCGAATATCGTAATCAATACCGACCGTTTCCTTCATGCCTTCTAACATGGTCGAGGTTAAGGTACTGGTGATGTTAAACAGTCCAAAATTCGGGCCACTTCGTGCGTTTCCTGCGACCAAAGACACCGCAGTGGCTTCGCCTAAAGCCCGGCCAATGGCTAAAATGGCACTGGAGAAAATCCCAGATTTGGCAGCTAAAAGTGTGATCTTAAACCGCGTTTGGGTCGGTGTCGCACCTAAGGCAAGGGAGGCGTGCTCCAGTGACTGATCGACAGAACGAATGGAGACTTCACTGATGGCCGTGATGGTTGGCAGTGACATTAGCGCAAGGACAATCATGACGCCAAGCGTTCCTAACCCTCCTGCACTTTGTTGACCTAAAGCGCGCGCTAAAGCATGAATCCACGGCAAAAACAAACCTACCCCTACGAGTCCATAGACAATCGAAGGGATGGATGCCATCAGTTCAACAATGCTTCTGAGCACGGAAGCCAACCTTTTAGGTGCAATTTTGGCGATGAAAAGCGCCGTTAACACCCCAACCGGGAAGGAAATAAAAAGTGAGAGAAAGGCTAAATACAAGGTTTGGATGATTAAAAAGCCTACCCCGTAGGCACTCGAAACAAAGGTGGGCCCTCTAAGCCAAACCGTCTCTGTTAAAAACAACCAGACATTGACTGCACCCGCGCCGTTGTTGTCGGTGATAAAGGGGATAATCCCACGAATGGTGATAAAAAAGGCAATGAGCAAAATAAAGCTTGCTGAAACAATACCAAAGATGGTTAAGGTTCTTTGGGTTAAGGCATCGATTTTACTTAATGCTGTGTGTTTCTGTGACATGTTGTTCGCCCTCCTAACGTGCTAAAAGGCCCCTTCAAGGGGCCTTAACACTTAAGTAAACAGCACTTAATCGTTGATAACGTCGCCCCACGTAGAAAGTTCTCCGTTGTAAATGCGTGTCAGTTGATCAGCCGTTAAGTTATTCACGGGATTGTCTAAATGGACAATCGCTACAATCGCGTCCCAAGCGATTTGGAAACGAGACTCTCCACTTGGGTCGGTCTCTAACTCGCCACCTCTAAAGAAACGAGAAGAGTACCCGATGTGCATGTAGTTTACGCCATCTTTTTGATCGCCCTGAGTCCGTCTCCATCCATCACCAGAGCCGGTGTGGTTGTTGACTGTTTGGACGTTGCCACAGTTTGGTGAAAATGCAGCACTTAATGCTTCCGCAATCCGTGTAACAGAGTCTGAACCACCAAAGTTTAAGGTAACATCTGAGTTGTCTTGTTGACAGATAGGATGATCGTTACGTAAGGTTGACCAGTTGCCTGTACCATTTGTCGCAACAGCGCCGTTGTCGTTGATTGAGTCAGCACCATCATTACTAAGAGTGAATGCGACAAAAGCTTTTGTCAGCGCTTCTTCGCGATCGTTTCTAAAGTCTAAACGATGCATGAACACAAAGGGGCGTTTTAATTGATACGTGTTATTAAGTACATTTTCAACACTTGGTTCAACACCTTCAAACGATAATCCTTTGACGGTATTATTCACGCTATAAAGCGAGATGTAACCAATGCCTGCTTGGTCTGTGGTCATTGCTGCAAGTTGACCTGTGTTGTTTGCGGTAATGAAACCAGGTACTAACACATCGTCACTTCCTGCAGCTTCAGTGAATCCGATCCCGCGCATAAATCCGTCCCGTGTCCCTGAGGTGGTATCACGAGTGTATACATTTATGACTTCATCTTCGAAACTACTTCCACCACACGCAGCTAACGAAAGTGCCAAAAGCGTTGTGAGGGTAAATAAAACGATTTTCTTCATTGAATCCTCCTGAGATTTGATTTACGTTCCTCATTATAGATTTCCTTCATTTCATTTTTATGCACATTATGTTAAGATTTTGTAAACAAAAAAAGACCTTATCGCTAAGGTCTTTAATCTGTGCTTTACTGTTCGTTTTTAGGAAATAACGCGGTCTTTTTGAAACATCCGAATGCGAGGGTCAAGCCAAGCACTCACCAAATCGATGATAAGCACCAACCCAAGACTTAAGAAAATATAAAAACTGGATGCTGCCATTGCTAAAGGAAGATCAACCGCTAAACCATAGGCTTCTCCGAATGGTGCAAAGAGACTATCGAACAACAGCCATGTCACTCCATGGATGTTATAATATCGTTCGATTAAGAAAGAACTCGACATCACAAAAACAAACGTATTGGGAATTTCGCT
>SKJA01000163.1 GCA_007116105.1 Candidatus Izemoplasma sp. | reverse complement strand
GCGCCTTTTAGACGTTCACCTTTGGTCACAATGACAATCCGGAACGTCGAGATGGCAACTTCAAAAATCTTAACCACAAAAATGATGAAGTAAAGTGCTATGGGATGTATGGTGTCTAAAAAAGACATTAAAGTCATGAAGACGTCACCTCTTCTTTTATCTGCTTAATCTTCTTCTTGTCATCTTTGTCCAACGTCTTTTTTTGTCTAAACTCATGAATGTATTCAACGGTTGAGCGAATGGTACCGGTCAGTGGAATGGCCAAAATAATCCCAATCACGCCGTACAAATAGCCGAAGAACACAAACGAGCTCAAGACGAGTAATGGATGTAGCTTAGTCTCTTTTCCCATGATGATGGGTTGTGCAACATTGTTTTGAATGAGCTGACCAACCGTCACCATGATGATGACCGCCAGTGGTGCAAAGTTGCCAAACAGTAAAGAATCGTCGGTGAGACTAAAGAGCACCGGCAAGACCATGGCAATGAATGGACCCACATAAGGGACGACATCAAAAAAGCCCATCATAAAGCCAAAAAGAATGCTGCGTCCACCAAAGCCAAAGATAAAAAAGGCAATGGTGAAAATGACTGCCATGAACGCCATCGTTAGAAAGCGGCCATTAAAATATGTTTCAATCACATGATGCGCTCGTTGTGTCAATTCAATGACGTGATGACGCCATTTCTTCGGAAACAAAACCAATAAACCATCGTAAATTCTTTTTCGATCGTTGAGAATAAAGAACAAGAACACCGGAACGAGCACAACCGTAATGATAATGTTGGTCAACGTTTGAAAGATGCCTAAAAAATTGATGCTGGTGGTCGGCAGACGATCCAACTCAAAAAACGCGATGAAACTCTCATAGGCATTTAAGAGCCTTGGGTTGTTTTCTAAAAAGGTCCGAAAGGTTTCGATTATATTCGGCCAATCATTCTCAATGAATGACAACGCTTGATCATAAATGATGGCACCTGCAAAAACGCTAAACGTTCCCAGTGCTGCAAGAATCAAGGCAAAGACAATGACCGTATTGAAGAGTTGATTTCGACTTTTCAAGCGACGCTCTAACAGTCTAAAGATGGGCGCAATCAAATAACTAATGAACAACGCGATCGCAAAAGGCAACACAATCGCATTGAATGCATTCATGAAGCGCGTAATGAAATCACCAAACAATGCTTGAACTAGATAAAGAACACCCAACGCTAAAAGGACGAGGGTTAAATTCACCATCCAATTCACTTTACGAGATTGAAGATTCATACAATCACCACCTATGGTTTATCATATCAAAAAAAAGAACTTCTTTGAAGAAGTTCTCTCTTTTATCGACGTAATCCTAACTTTTTAACGAGCGTTTGGTAACGTTCAACATCTTTTTTCGCTAAGTACTTCATCAAATTACGACGGTGACCAACTTTTTTAAGTAGACCACGGCGTGAGTGATGATCGTGCTTGTGCAGTTTAAGATGCGCGTTTAAGTCATTGATTTCTTTCGTTAAAATCGCAACTTGAACTTCTGGAGAACCCGTGTCGCCTTCTTTGGTACGAAACGCTTCCACGATTTCTAATTTTTGTTCCTTAGTGAGTGCCATAGTGTTTTCCTCCTTTTAACATTGTCTTACCTTAATCGTCGCAAAACGCTGGAGTACGTTAAGCCAAGAAAAAGGCGCAAGGATATTATAGCATAGTCTTATCAAATGGCAAGTGAAACTGATGAGTTTTTAAGAATTCTTGACTACGTCTGCCATCTTCGTCGATTTGGCGAATGAGCGCACTGACATCATCAAATTTAAGTTCATCGCGTAAACGTTGGATGAAGTAAGTCTCGATGACTTCACCGTAGATGGTTTGATCAAAGTCAAACAAGTAACTTTCGACACTGACTTGCTTTTGTCGGTTGAGTGTAGGGTTATAGCCCACGCTCGTCATGGAATCGTACCATTGATTGTGATGCCAAGTTTTTGTGATGTATACACCTGTCTTTGGCACCATAAAGTGATCGACATCAATGTTTGCGGTAGGATAACCAATCAAACGACCTTTTTTAGCGCCATGAATGACCTCACCACGAATGCTGTAAAAACGACCCAAGGTCGCAGGGATTTGGTCGACATAGCCGGCTTCAATCAAATCGCGAATATGGGTGCTTCCAATTTTCGCTTGTTCATAACGCATTTGCTCAATGACCACGGTATCAAAGCGTGTTTGTTGCTTTAACAATGCGGCGTTTCCACTGCCGCGATAGCCAAATTTGAAATCAAAACCACATACCAGTGTGTCAATTGCAGTCAAGTACTCATCAATAAACTGTTGGGGATCACTTTTTGCAATCGCATGATCAAAATTGATCACATAAATATAATCCACATCGAAGCGCTCAAGCATCGCTAGTTTATGCTGGAAAGGCGTGATGTATCGATACTCGAGACCAAAAATGATGGTTTTTGGGTGGACATCAAACGTGATGATGGCAGTTTTAAGGTTTTTCGTTTTACCTAAGTTGATGGTTTTTTGAATCAACGCCTGATGGGCGAGGTGGATGCCATCAAAAAAGCCCATCGCAGCGATGAGTGGCTCTTGAATGGTATAAGGAGTAAGTGTTCGAATTTGTGGCATACAATCACCTTGGAAACACGACATCCGCTTTATACAGTGTGGATTCGTGACGTTCGTAAATCGCGTAGACGTTTGATTGATACATAAGGCGCAGACGTGGTTCTTCGCGGTTGAGATGAAGCGCGACGCCGTGCTTTACTTTGGTCGCTTCTTCTTCGGAGAGGCGGTGTTCGGGTAGAAACGCAAGCGCGCGTTCTAAAGACATTACGGCTTCTTCATTGACGGCTTCTAATGCGGTGGCATCCGCAAGCTTAAAGCTTCCCACACCCAACCGTTTGATGTAGGTCGTGTGGGCGACAGTTCCGTACCGTTTGGCAAGGTCGAGTGCCAACTGACGCACATACAGTCCTTTACTTGAGAGGACCTCGAACTCGGCTTCAAACGTGTCGCTTAACCCACTGAGTTGATTGAACTGATGTACGGTGATCAGGCGTGGTTCAACCACTGGAATCGCTTGACCTTCACGCGCGTACTGATACAGTTTCTTGCCTGCAACTTTCACAGCGGAATAAGCTGGGGGCGTTTGCGGATAAACACCCTCAAATGCCGTTAGGTCGAACTGATGAGGCAACGTAGGCATCGGTGGGGATTCGAGTATTTGACCCGTATGATCAAGTGTGTCCGTTAAAACCCCAAAGCGAACCCCGAATTGATAATGTTTGAGTCCCTCTTCAAAGTACTTCAAACACCGTGTGCCTTGATTGACAGCACACACTAAAAGACCTTCAGCATCGGGATCCAAAGTGCCCGCATGACCGATTTTTTTGGTTTGTAACTGCTTCCGTAAACGATAGACTACATCGTGGCTGGTAAGGCCACACGGTTTATTGACCAATACGATACCATTCATGTCATCACCTATGTTATTATACTGCATCTAAAAGGCTCTGTCACATAAAAAAACAGCACCGGCGAAAGCCGGTGCATTGTTTTAACTAGGCGCTACGAACCCATTTTACGATGGCATCTTTGGGCATAAAGCCTGCTTTTTGAGCAACGACTTTACCTTGTTTTAAAACAAACAATGCAGGAATGCCTTGAACACCATATTGTTGTGCAAGTCCGATGTTCTCATCGACGTTCACTTTAACCACTTTAACGTCGCTGTTTTCGTTGGCGACTTGCTCGAGCACTGGGCCAATCATTTTGCATGGGCCACACCAATCTGCGTAAAAATCTAAGATGACAATTCCGTCTTTGACTTGTTCTTCTAAGTTTGTTGAATCTGCGTATACTACTGCCATAATCAAAACCTCCTTTTGCTATATTCATTATATAGTTATTGACTCATATATTCAAACATTTCGCGTTGCTCTTGTCAAGTGTTACGTTTCTTTAAAGTAAACAATGGTTGCCCCTTGTCCACCCTCGTTCATAAACCCATCGCGGTGTCTTAGCACCAATGGATGATCTTTCAGCCGAAGTTTGACCATGTTGCGGATTGCTAAAGTCCCAAAACCATGGACAATTGTCGCGAACGGCACGTCTGCAACAGCACAATCATCAAGATATTTTTCCAGCATTTCTTCAGCTTCATGCAGTCTTAGACCTCGCAAATCGCATTGCATGGCGACACGCTTGGTGGGTGTGTGGGAAGCAATCTTTTGCTTAGCGTGTTTGGGTGAGTCAATAAAGGTAAACTCATGCTCGTGTAAGTTGATGGTCAAAGCTCCCAGTTTCACTTGCCACAAAGACCCTTTTAAGGTTTTGACCAAGTCCCCCTCACGGTTGTATTTGTGTACCAACACACGATCGCCTGGCGCATAGTTGTGAGGTTGTGATTGAATGTCTTCTTCCACACTGGGGGCGAGTTTTGAGAGTCCTTGTTTAGCTTCAGCTAACAGTGGTAGTTTACTGCGTTCATCCATTTTAGCTTCTAGTGACTCGATGAACGCTTCCATGTCTTCTCGCATTTGCTTAAGCTCTTGATGTTGCTTGGCATTCAGTCGTTCTTTGAAGCTATTTTTTTCTTCATGAAGTGCTTTAAGCTGTTTGGTGAGCTCGTGTTCTTGTTGCTGTATGTGTTTGACTTTCTCATGATACGTTTGCATCAGCTGATCGAGACGGACACTTTCATCGTGCAAGACTTGAATCATGTTCGATGAGGCGCTTTGCGTGTTTTCGTAAATGGTTTTGGCTTCTTCGATGATCGCCTTAGGTAGCCCTAGGCGCTCACTGATTAGAAATGCGTGTGAGGTTCCCGGTGTGTGCATTAAGAGTCTGTACGTCGGTTTGAGTGTCTCCACATCGAAAGCTACGGATGCATTCATCACAGCTTCTCGGTCATAGGCAAAGGCTTTAAGTTCTGGATAGTGTGTTGAGGCAAACACGAGAACATCTCGTGTCAACAACCTATCCAAATAACTCATCGCCAACGCGGCCCCTTCTTGAGGGTCGGTGCCTGAACCGACTTCATCTAACAGAATTAACGCTTGCTCTTTCGCGGATGCCTCAATGTCAATCAGATGGGTGAGGTGGGAGGAGAAGGTTGACAGTGATTGCTCGATGCTTTGTTCGTCTCCAATGTCTGCACGGATGGCGTTAAAAATCGGCAGTGAACTATCCTCATCAACCGGTATCAACATCCCTGCTTGATGCATCAAGGCCAACAGACCCACAGTTTTGAGCAAAACCGTTTTACCACCGGTGTTTGAACCTGTGATGACCATCATTTTATGCGGTGGGGCCAGGTGAATGGTGTTGGCAACCACGTCATGCGGTGGTAACAAAGGATGACGAGCACGGATGAGTTTGAGTTCTTGACTCACGCGTGGTTTCGAAGCGTTGAGTTGTTCAGCATAAATGCCTTTTGCCATTAAGACGTCAAGTTCTGTGAGAATGGACTGATTGTGCTCAAGCACGTCCTTGTGCTCGTCAATCACACCGGTCATTTCCCATAGAATACGCTCAATTTCATCGAGCTCTTGTTGCTCAAGAAGTCTTCTTTGAGCAATCAGTTGAGCCATGATGGCCGGTTCAATGTAGACCGTTTCACCACTTTGAGAGTAATCGACGATGGCGCCTTTTACGCTGTTTTTATCGCTTGGTTTTACGGGGAGTACATAACGATCATAACGCAGAGTGTATAGGCTTTCGGTAAGCTTAGACGCTTCACTGCGCATCAACCCGTCAAGTGTTTCTTTGATTTTCTTTTGCAGTTGTGCGTGCTTATGACGCACGGTCTTAAGCGTCATCGAAGCTTCATCTTTGATCTCGCCTTGCCCATCGACGCGGGCATCAATATAGTGTTTTAATGTCGGGATGGCCTCTAAAGGGGCCGCGAGTAAAGACACACTTAAATCACGTTCAAGAATTTCACTTAAACGCAGGGCTTGTTTTTTTACCCGGTTAACCGCGGTGAGCGTTTGACTGACTGACACCATAGCTTTCGCATCTAGACGACGCTGAAGCCGCACATCTTTGATTAAAGAAGTTAAATCGTGGGCACCACTAAAATCGAACCGGCGGTCATAGTGCTCGGCCAAGCGCAGTTCGTCGACACGTTCAAGCGTTTGCTCAAGATGGGAGGCTAAGGTAGAGATTTTTGTCTGTAAAATCGCCTTTTCAGCCAAGTCGGTTTGGGCTAATCGAGCAACATAGGATAGAATCTTATCAAATTCAAGTATTTTTATATCAAACATGCTTTCTCCTCTTTCCTATCTTTAATTTTATCAAAATTCATGATAAAATAAAGAAAAGGATGTGGAATCATGAATTTCACGGTGACATTAAACGATAACCAAGTCAAAACACTCATACGCTATTACGAAGCCTCTAAAGTCGATGTGATTCCCCCACATATGAAGGCTTTTTTTAAAACGACGCATTGCACCATCAGTGTCTATCATACCAATAAAGTCATGTTTCAAGGCGAACAATCTCAAAACCACTATGAACATTGGCTAGAGACGTTCCATTTATTGCCCGAAATACTCCCTTCAAAAACCGGAAAACCTGATGACTTTTACAAAATTGCCATGGGCAGTGATGAATCAGGCTCTGGGGATTACTTCGGTCCGCTTACGGTGTGCGCAGCTTACTTGAACGAAGAGAATTTGACCCGCATTAAAGCCCTCAACATTGCGGATTCAAAAACCTTAAGCGATGCCCAAATAAGACAAATCGTGCCCTTGATCACACCTCACGTCCCTTACAGTCTGATGGTTCTAGACAACCTGAAGTATAACGCCTTAATTGATAAGGGATACAATTTAAACAGCCTCAAAGCGTATCTTCACGCTCAAGCACATAAAATGCTGATGAAGAAAATCCAAGATGAACCCATCATCATTGTCGATCAATTTGCTTCACCCACGCATTATCACAGTTATCTTAAGCAGTTTAAAGACGCGCCAAGACCTCACATTTTCCAAACAAAAGCAGAAAATGCTTATGCTTGTGTTGCCATCGCGAGTATGATTGCTCGGTATGCATTCTTGAAAAAACTTGATGAACTCAGTAAGGACTTAGCCACACCACTGCCTAAAGGCGCTGGGAATGAAGTCGATGAAGTCGCATCAAAGCTGATTAAACAGTTAGGTGAAAGACGACTCAAAACAATAGCAAAGATTCATTTCAAAAACACACTCAAAGCTAAAGCACTGATAAAATAAATGTCTGCCTTCCGACAGACATTTTTTTATGATTCGTCTAAATAGCGATTTTTGCGGACCAATGTCACGACGGTTTTCGTGGCGTGCTGTGTGTAGTCCATGGAGTCAATCAAAGAGCCTAAAATCGCAAAATCACTGTGTTCATCAATGTCCCCCAACAACTCCCAGCCATACGTTTCTACTTCCATTTCACGCTCCCGGTTGAGTTTTTCTTGCATGTGTTTTAAAAAACTCTCTTTGGCATCGTGTAGGGTGATCAAAAACTGTGTGGTTTTGGGGGTGTTTTTGGTTTCTAGAATAAAATCTTTATGACCATGAAGCATTAAGAAAAAACTGAGTTCCCGAATGATTTTGGTGAGGATTTTGACTTCTTGCTTATTCATTCACTTTCCTCCGGTTTAATGCGTTTAATGGTTTCTACAATAGGAATCAGTAACGCCGCCGCAAAGCCTGCCGCAAAGCCATTATTATACAAATCGAAACCGCCTTGAAAGCGAAGCGCATACGGTGTAATCAAGATGTGCATCATGCCGGCGATGATGCCAACAAAAGGTCCATACCGTCCAGCGATGGGTGAGACCGCCGTCACAAACAGTAAGGCGATCACCATGCCGACACTGTCTAAGGTGTAATTGGTTAATGCTACCGCCAACCAGGCGCCAAACATCACAGGAATCGCATTGCGTGGGTGTTTACCGAAGGCACCAAAGCCCATCACGGTCAACACCCCACTCATCACAGGACCATTCATTTGTAGATTTAAGACCAAAATGAGCGAGACACTGATGTAACCCATAATCGCAACATTCAATAAACTCGCGGCTTGGCCATACTCGCGAATAAAATCTGAGACTAAGCGTCCTGAACTCCTCAGTAATTCGGGGTATCTCTTGAAAGGGTTGCGATCGACAAAGAAAGCCATGACAAGGAAAAAGGTAGAAAGAATCAAGGCAATGGCGGTCAATTGGACATGAGCAACTTCACTGGTAGGTCCACCGAGATTTAGGGGGACATCAAAACTGGTTAAAATTACGGCCCATAACATCGAGATGATGCCCATCGCAAAGCCAACATTATACAAATTGTACCCTTTATGAAAGCGAATGGTGTGCGCACTAAACGCGGGTAAAATAAACCCTGTTGCCATGCCCGCTGCGATGCCTGCTGGGATGGAGACATAAAGGGGCCAGCCGGTACCAAAAATGAAAAACGACACAATCGGTGAGATCCCCGTTGAAAAGAGAACCACAATCATAAACGATCGAAATTGAAGCTTTTGCGTTTTCGCAAACAACCAAATACCCATATAAATGGGCAAAGAGTTGTAAATGTTCTTGCCAAAAAAAGAGAACCCGGCAATGGTGAGAATGCCTGCAAAGACAGGTCCACTCATCTTAAACTTAAGTGACCGTAACATGACGATGTTGAAAATCATCACGGTCGCAACATTAAACAGTGTTGCACCTAAGCCGCCGATGTACACATAATCTGACACGAGAACACTCGGGCTTTGAAGAATGTTCAAATAGCCTCGCCAAATGGAGGACCAATCATCAAAGACAAACGCCAAAGCAATGAGAATTAGACTCACTATAGGGATGAACATGCGGTTCGATAAATGTTTGATAAGAGCCATAAACAGCCTCCTAGACTTAAGCGTATTATATCAAAAGTGTGGCGCTATTGGTAGTCTTTGCGATAAAACTAAGCGAACTTTCACGGAAGTTCTTGATTCGTGCTAAAATAGGCTTAAGAGAGGTGATTGTATGTCTTATGTTTGGATGTATTTAGTAGCGTTTAGTTTCTTTATTGTGATTGATTTGGTGTGGTTAGGCGTGGTCGCAAAGAATTTTTACGCGGCACAGCTTAAAGGCTTGATGGCGGAAAAAGTCAATTGGACCGCAGCCATCATTTTTTACTTACTGTATGTCCTTGGATTGGTCGTCATTGTCATTGCACCTGCAATGGATGCGCAGTCCGTGCTCACCGCGTTTTTAATGGGGGGCTTTGTGAGTTTTCTTATGTATGCCACCTATGATTTGACGAACTTGGCCACCCTGAAAGACTGGCCCTTAAAAATGACGCTGATTGATTTAGTTTGGGGTGCTTCCTTAGGGGCACTCACTAGCGGACTCACCGTATGGATTCTGCTTCTGTTGGGGGTTTCTTAATGTTTCTTGAAAGCATCTTAACAGCCTGGGTCTTTTTTACCCTAATCTATGGGTTGGCTCTTCTTCGCGATGATTACTCAGTGGTTGATATTTTTTGGGGGTCTTCGTTTGTCGTCTTGGCGACGGTGTTGAATGTGTTGAGGTTAACCAGAGGCGAATCATTAGCCTGGACAGAGTATGCTCTATGGGGTTTTGTGGCCTTATGGGGTTTGCGTTTAACGTTGTATTTAGGCAAGCGAAACTGGTCGAAAAGTGAAGATTATCGTTATGTTGCGATGCGTGAAAAATGGGGACCAAAGCTTCAAAAATTGAAAGCCTATCTCAAAGTTTATATGACCCAAGGCTTCTTTCAACTTTTGATCGCGACGGGCTTCATTCTTGCCTTTAGTTTCCCTAGCACGGGGTTTTCTGTGTTAAGAGCGGTGTTTTTCGCCAGTGGCGCCTTAATCTTCTTGATTGGATGGGTGTTTGAAACGCTCGGGGATTATCAACTCCAACGCTTTAAAGCAGATCCTCAAAATAAAGGGAAAGTGTTGACACATGGCGTTTGGGCCTACACTCGTCATCCCAACTATTTCGGTGAAGTCGCGGTATGGTGGGGACTGTGGTTGGTGATTTTAAGTATTTCACCTCTCATTGGTTTGATTGGCGTGTTAAGTCCATTGATCATCACTTGGTTGTTGCTTTATGTTTCTGGCATTCCGCTTCTTGAAAAACGATACGCTGGAAATGAAGCGTTTGAAGCGTATAAGAAAACAACCAATGCTTTCTTCCCATGGTTTAAAAGAGCCAAAAAGTAGACGATTTGTCTACTTTTTTTTATGTAAAGACAAAAAAAGAGTCTCCGAAGAGACTCTTTAAGTGACTAATAACCATGCTATAAGAATGTAAACAAGGCTGACGCTCAAACGAATGAGACCAGCGACAGAATCGTAGTTGACATTACGTCGCTCTAAATATTGATGGTAAGAGCCAACTGGGTTGGTGCCGCGGCGAAAGATACTCTTAAACACAAAGCTCGTGGTCGAAAAGAAATCGGCGGCATGTGTGAGCGTGATGAGGGCAAAGAAGAACATTGCCAAGCCCACCACAAAGAGTCCATCTGAGAAGCCTCTGAGTGTAAAGTTTCGGCCCATGATTACAATCACTACGATGACCAGTGAAAAACTAATCAACACAGTGGTTAAGAGACGACGTCCTAAACGCATTATTTTATTTCTTTCTTATACTGCTCTACTTCGGCGTCGTTTGCGTAAATGAAGTGTCCGGGCTTAATTTCATGAAGTTCTGGTAAATGTTGTGAATAATCATGAATCGATGGGTCGTACTTAATCCGTTTACGGCCTTTTTCATACTGCGGATCTGGTAAAGGTACCGCTGAAAGTAAGGACTTCGTATAAGGATGCAGTGGGTTTTTAAAGAGCTCGTCTTTATCTGCCAACTCGACCAGTTTGCCATAATACATAACACCAATACGGTCTGAGAAGTACTTAACAACCGATAAGTCATGCGCAATGAACATAATCGTAATACCAAACTCTTGACGTAAATCGTTGAGTAAGTTAATGACTTGCGCTTGAATGGAAACGTCGAGCGCACTGATGGGCTCATCGGCAATGATAAACTCAGGGTTTACGACAAGCGCACGGGCAATTCCGATACGTTGACGTTGTCCACCACTAAACTCATGTGGGTAACGACTGGCGTGCTCAGGCAATAAACCAACCGTTTCAAGAACAGAGTTCACACGTTCAATGATGACCTTGTCACTCTTTTCACCGGCGATTCGTAAGCCTTCTGCGATGATTTCTTTTACTGTCATCCGAGGGTTCAAAGACGCAATCGGATCTTGGAAAATCATTTGCATGCGCTTCATGAGTTCTTTGTTGTTTTTGGTTGTGTCCGCTTTACGTTTAGGAATGTCCATTTTTAAATCTTTGATGATGGCATCCCGCTCTAATTCAATTGCTTGAATCTTTTCATCAATGACACTCTTCTCAGAGTCACTTGCGGCACTTTTTTGTTGTGAGAGTTCTTTGATTTTTGCAGCTGCTTGTTTGCGTTCAAGTTTAATTTGGTCTTTAATCGATTGAACGCCAGCCGAGATGCGCTCGCCCATGAAATAGACTTCACCATCGGTGGGTTCATACAGTTTAATAACTGAACGGCCTGTGGTGGTTTTACCACAACCCGACTCACCTACTAGACCAAAGACTTCGCCTTTGTAAATGTCAAAACTGACATCGTCCACAGCGCGTACTACCATTTTGTTCTTACCAAATCCGCTTTTGAAGTGTTGACGTAAATTGCGAACACTTAAAATCGGAGTTTCTTGTGTTGCTGCCATTTTACGTCACCCCACTTTCAGTATCTTGTTGATCAATTCGGGCTTTGGTGCGTTCTTTCATGGCATCAATACGGTCTTGAATGATTTGAGGCATGGTCACTTTCGGTGCATTTTCATGGAGTAACCACGTGGCCGCATAATGTGTGTCACTGACTTTAAAGTACGGTGGTTGCTCTTCAAAATCTATTTTCATCGCATATTGGTTACGATCCGCAAAGGCATCGCCTTTGGGTGGGAACAACATGTTGGGTGGGGTTCCTGGAATCGAAGATAGACGTGAGGTACTTGAAAGGTCTGGCATCGAAGAAAGGAGAGCCCAGGTGTAAGGATGTTTTGGATTGTAGAAAACTTCTTCTGAACGTCCAATTTCAACCACTTTACCAGCATACATGACCGCAACGCGATCTGCCATGTTGGCCACAACACCAAGGTCATGGGTGATGAAGATAACGGTTAAGTCACGTTCTTCTTTTAAGCGTTTAATCAACTCGAGAATTTGTGCTTGAATGGTTACGTCTAAAGCCGTTGTTGGCTCATCACAAATCAGTAAGTCTGGGTTTGCGGTCAGCGCAATGGCAATAACGATACGTTGACGCATGCCCCCAGAAAACTGGAAGGGATATTGACGTAAACGTTTTTCAGGCTCGGGAATACCAACCTCCGCCATAACTTCAACGGCGCGTTCACGTGCTTCGCGTTGAGTGACTTTTTTATACCGACGAAGTTGCTCTTGAAGTTCCTCAACTTGATGTTTGAGTTCTTTCTTTTGATCGGGTGAAGCGGAAGACATGTTGGCTTTAACAGCTGAAATCTTTTGGGCATATTTTGCTTTTTCTTCAGCCCATTCTTTAGCAACTTGTTTTTTAGCGTTCGATTTTGCTGCTTTATAAGCCGCCCTAGCTTCTTTTATTGCGGGCGCATATTGTGCCAGTTTTTCTGAGTGTTTACTTTGAAGTAACGCAAGTTCTTCCGTTTCTTTTAATGCTTTCAGTTCTTTTTTCTTTGCTTTAAAATCTGCAACGTCTTTGGCTTTATTGTCAATGAGGTTTAAGTAGGTTTGACGTTGAGCATGAGAAAGTTCTTTTTTACGGTTCTTCAAATGTTTACCGTTGACGATCATGCCTTCGGTGATTTGCTTACCAATGCGCATGATTGGGTTTAAGCTTGAAAGGGGATCTTGGAAGATCATGCCTATTTTGTTCCCACGTAACTTATGGAAATCTTCTTCACGAATTTTTAAAATGTCTTGATCTTCATAAATAATTTTTCCTGAGTCCGTCACGGAGTTTTTCTCTAAAATTCCCATGATGGCTCTTGAAGTTACGGATTTCCCACTACCAGATTCACCCACCACGGCAAGCGTTTCACCTTGATATAAGTCAAAACTTACATCGCGTACAGCCCGTACAAACCCTTGAGTTGTCCGAAACGATACTGACAAGTTTTGTACCGATAACTTAATGTTTTTATCAGCCATTATTCAGACCCCCTTAAGGATGGATTGAAGGCATCGCGTAAGGCGTTACCGAACATGTTGAATGTGATCATCAAAATAGAAATAATAATCGCAGGGAAATACGTTAAATGTGGGTTGTTTAACATCTCTTCACGTCCATCCGCCAATAAAACACCAATGGAAACGCCGGAGAACTCAAAGGGACCAATGCTAAACGATTGCCCATGGCCAATACCGAAGCCTAGGAATGACAAGGTTGATTCTGTGAAGATGACAAGGGGAATCATCAAGACACTTGCGGTGATGATGGTTCCGATGCCGTTGGGTAAAATGTGACGGAAAATGAGTCGTGAGTCTTTTGCACCAAGTGTTCTTGAAGCTAAGACATACTCACGTCCTTTAAAGCGATAGAACTGAGTCCGGGTGACACTGGCCACCCCAATCCATCCCGACACAATCAAGACGACAATGAGTGTTGTAATGCCTGGTCCAAAATAGGCCACCATGATGGCTAAGACAACAAGGAATGGAATCCGTGCAATGATCTCACTGAAACGTTCCATTAAGATGTCAACTTTACCGCCATAGTACCCCGAGATGGCTCCATAAACGACGCCGATCGAAATGTTAATGGCTGAAGCCACAACACCAATCAATAAACTGGTTCTTAAGGCGACCCAAGTTAACGCAAATAAATCACGTCCACCATTCGTAGTGCCAAAGAAGAAAAACGGAGTTGTGTCAAATCCTCTAAAGGTCGCAAAATCAAGGGTTAAATCATAAGAGTATCGCTCAATGCCACCAACGATAACACTCTCAGTGCGCCCACGTACTTCTAAGACGGGGCAACCTTCTGGAAAGTTATGGCCCACTGGATTGGTTGGAACGATGCCACAAGTCGCTTCGTTCGCTTCCATTAAGGCATAAAACTCTTCAGCCGAGAAGGTAGGACGACGCCAAGGACCTAACGCACGCGCGTAAGGGTCGAAGCGGAACGTCGATAAAAGAAGTTGACCGTCACTTCGCGTGATGCGTGAGGCACCCGCGCCTGAGACCAGTGGAAAGAGTGCTAAGTTACGGCCTTCAAAACGATGTTGTGGGTCTTCTGCGCCTTGTTGACGAATGTCAATGCTGTTAAACTCAACAAAGCCTGCAATTTCAGTTGACACCACTTGGAGTCTCATTTCGGTGGATAAGAAGGTGCTTTCACCTAAAAGGTCTACCAAGTTAAACGTGTGAACATCCGCTTCAGTTATGCTTGCAATGACTTCATAATCAGACACGAAATCACGACGCATTAAAACATTTAAGGTTGCAGTTTCAGAAATATCGTTTAAATCAATGGTTAAAATGTGAGGAGTTGCCTGTGAAAGCGTAAAGTTAAGGAGCGTTGGCGTCCGGTAAGAGGTCGTTAAAGACTGTTCACGCAATGTGATCCGTACTGTCCCGCCCAAACAAGATTCTTGTGTACTGGTACATGGAACACTTTCATTGGTGACACTTCCAGGAATGATGAACTCATGTGGAAAGTTCGTGTTAAATGGAAGACCAATGCCTGTTTCAGGATCAATGGTAGAAATGTCGACTTCTTGACCTGGAATGATGCGTGTGCCGTCAAAGATACCAAAACGCTCAACGATTGGAATGCGTGGTGGTAACAAGGTAAGTCTTGGCTCTAATGTTGTATAGTTACGACTTGTAAAGATTGGGATAAAAATCGAAAGCATAATCAAAGTAAAGAGAATGATACTAGCGATAACGTTTGTTTTGTTTTTTGTAAAACGAATCATCGCATCTTTAAAATACCCAATGGGTTTCGTTTCAAACTTTTTATCATAGATTTTATGATCCCGTTGGACGAACTCAAAGGAAGACTTGTCTACTTTATCTAGTTTTTGATGAATTTGCATTATTTTCTAGCCCCCATTCGAATACGCGGATCTACGAATCCATACGATAAGTCAACCAATAAAATGGCGAATAAGCCAACCACGGTATAGAAAGCGGTAATCGCGAGAATTAGGTTAAAGTCGTATTGGTTTTGAGTCATCGCACGAATAAAAATACGCCCTGTGCCAGGAATGGCATAAATTAACTCAATGATGACCGAACCACTCAGTAAACCAACGAATGAACCAATAATTCCGGGTACAAGTGGAACCATGGAGTTTCTCAAAGCATGTCTCAAGACAGCTTGAGTTTGTGAGAGTCCCTTCGTTCTTGCAAGCAAGAGAAACTCTGAAGTTAAAACTTCCGTTAACTCTGCCCGTGAGGTCCGTGTGAGTGAAGCAATCGCCCCAAAAGACAGCCCTAAAACGGGTAATACTAAGGCCGTATACTGGACAGCACCCGTGACGTCACTCGAGGGGAAGGATGTGGGCAGCCAGCCAAGTCCAAAGGCGAAAATCAACACCAAGAATGTCATAATAACGAAACTTGGCAGTGAAATCATAACCATAACAAAGACTGATATAAAGTTATCAACCAATGTATTCTTTCTTAATGCGGCTAGAATTCCTAAAGCAAATCCAATAGGAATATAGAAAAATAAAGCCACAAGATTGAGCCTTATGGTAACCGGAATACGGGACATGAGAATCTCGAACACTTCAACGTTGGGTTGAACCCACGTAGAAACACCCCAGTTCCATTCAGTCACAATGTTGTTGACCCAACTAAAATATTGTTGAATCAATGGAACGGGTTCAAAAATGCGGATTTGATCACCTTCATGGAAAAAATCCGAATTTCTTGGAAGTCGATTTAAGAAGGTAGGTCTACTTTCACGAGCTTCACGTACTAAATCTGGATCGCGTTCGATACGCACTGTCATAAACCCATCAGAAACTTGACGCGAATAATAAATGGAGCGTCCTTCTTCCGTTGGTGGGGGTAGTTGTGGTGCGTTTTTAAGGAGTATAAAGTTGATCGATAAAACCGTCGCGAGAATGATGAACACCCACAAGGTTCTAATCAAGGAGTAACGAATCATAAAAACACCTCTTTATTTTTTTATTAAGTTCAATTCGCTAAAATAAGCCGTGATGACTTATTTTAGCAAATAACCTAAATTAAATGCTTATATAGAGCCACCCAAGAGTCTTGAGTGGCTCTAAAAGCATTGTTAACTTAAATCAGGAAATTATTCGACTACTTCGCGGCCATCAACAACGTTGACACCAGCAGTTAATGCACGGTGAATCGCATCAAATGACCAAATTTCGTGGAAGGTTTCGCCTGCAATGGTATACGTTACAGGGATTTCCGCGACGTTAGTGTCAAGACCCCAGTTAAGGGTGAAGCCACCAGCGTTATCAGCACGGTATTGTGATAAGAAGCCAGCTGCGTCTAATGTACCACCAGAAATACCGCCCATTCCAAGGTCAAATGTACCTGGAAGGATGTAGTTAAAGTAGTTTTGTGGGAACGGTGCAGCAGTCACGGTGATTTCAACGCGAATGTTGCGGGCAGTGTCCACAAAGAGTCTTTCGAACTGTGCTTCAACCCAGTCGCCAAGCAATGCTTGAGCAGGTGAAGCGGCTTGAATGACAAGTTCAATTTCAATGACATCGCCTGGGCTGTAGAAGCCATCAGCAACAGCTTGATTAATAGCTTGCATCCAAAGTGCACGTGCAGCATCTTCGTTGAATCCGAAGGTTGATCTTGAGAAGCCTTCACCAACAAGTGGACCAAACTCAGTGTCACGGAAGGAGATACCACCTTGTGGATCTACTAAGTAAGCAGGAGTGAAGTGGAACATTTGTGGTTCAGCAGTTCTCATAAGATCTCTTGCAATTTCTTCACGGTCTAAGGCAAAGTACATTGCTAAACGGAAATCTTGGTAACCAATGATTGGCTCAGGAGTGAAACCAGAACCTGGGAATGCTGCTTCTTGAGCTTCAGGTGTTTTTAATGCGTTCAAGTTCATACGGAACGTAGTAGCACCTGGTGTAAAGCGTAACTCTGGGTGAGATGAGAACTCATCAAAACGCGCAGTTGGTACGCCACCGATGTCAAGACCACCGGCTAAGAATGTTTCAAAGGCAAAGTCTGGATCTGGTAAAATTTGGAAGTTTAAGCCTGTGAAGAACGTTCTATTTGGGCTGTGGAAGTTTGGATTTTCTCTTAAACGAACGATGCTGTCTGGCTCATAGAAATCAATAAACATACGGCCGTGAGCAGCGATTGTTGTATGAGAAGTACCATAGCTTGCGCCTACAACTTCATGAAGGTGTAAGTTAATTGGAGACATAACCATACTTGATAACCAGTAAGATACGTCCCATTCAGACATTAGAGGAACAAATTCGAATTCAATCGTGAACTCATCAATGACACGTAAACCAACTTCGTCGAACTCGACTTCGCCGTCTACGAACTCACGAGCACCCACGATACGTTGTGCAGCA
This sequence comes from Candidatus Izemoplasma sp., assembly GCA_007116105.1. Taxonomy (GTDB): domain Bacteria; phylum Bacillota_I; class Bacilli_A; order Izemoplasmatales; family Izemoplasmataceae; genus CSBR16-87. Next base: position 9,855 of record SKJA01000163.1, on the reverse strand, counting down.
TTTAAGAAGTCGCCGCCGCCTGAAATCGCACGGAACCAACCTTCTTCTAACGCTAAACGATACGTTCCAATGAAGTCTTCAGCAGTAATACGTTCATGACCTTCTGGGAAGGCTGAAGTGTTAATGCTTGGGTGGTAGAACCACTCTAAATCTTCACGGAGTTCAATACGCCAAGTGTTTGCAGCAACAGTACCAAGAATGACTTCACTGTCAATTGGGATAGGCATGCTAGCAGCCATTGAAGGTAATAAATCGAATCCAGTGAACTCATCATTAAACGCGAAGTAATATAAAGAATCTAAGAACCATACGTTTACGTCAGAACTTACTGAGTCATCTGCGATCCATTGGTTGAAAGTCGTAGGTGAGAAGATGAATGCACCACGGTAGGTGTATTCGCCTGCATTACCTGGACGACCATCGTCCATACGAACAGTTGAGTCATCAGCACTCATGGTAGCAAAGCCAGTACCAAAGCCCATGACTGGTACGAAGTTTTCTACTGGTAACTGAATACGGGAGCTAAATAAGCTGAAGGTAGAGTTCGCGAAAATCGGAATTCCCCCTGCGCCTGTTTGAAGCAACCAGCGTTCAGCGGCACCAAAGAAAGCATTCTTAACATCGACCGGAGCGAACTTGAAATCGTAGAATCCTTGGGCGAGTACAAAGTCGCCAACTGGATCTGGATCTGGGTCCGGATCTGGGTCTGGGTCTGGATCAGGCTGTACAGCTTGAACTGTAATCGTACGCGTTGCAGTACGAGTTTCCCCTGCACTGTTGGTTACACTATACGTTAAAGTATATGTACCAGCAACTGCAGTGTTAACAGTTCCAGTTACAGTGATCGCTGACGTTAAGCTACCATCTGTCGCGTCATTGGCACTGACACCCGCGAGTGGGTCAAATGATTGACCAACAGTGATAGTTGCATTTCCTACGCCAGATAAAGTCGGTACGCTTGGGGGTGTATCTTCGCCACAAGCTGCAAGACCAAAGACTAGCACAAGAAACGATAAAGCTAATAATAATTTTTTCATTACTTGTTTCTCCTCTCATTTATTGAATACAAGTTTTTTTATATATTCCACATAAGTTTTTAGCGCTCTAAAACCTATGCAGTTTATACCAACGTTGAAACTCCTTCTCAGGAGCACATCCTATTATATAAGGATGTTATAGATACTATACCACAAGTTGTGGAATTTGTGAACATTTTGATTGAAAAAGTTGTGGAACTTGTGAATTTTTTTCTATTATACCTTACTTTGAAAACGATGTGAAGAGAAAATGTAAATTTTTCAATCTCTTGTTCCTGCAATAAAGACGGTGTCATTTTCTTCAAGAAAATCCATAAACACTTGACGTTCAGCGTCTAAATGGCTTTGTGATACCAGTTCATCGTGGGCAAAGCTATCGTCATCCTCATCAAAACGATGCGAAACAACCCAAAAGCGATTTCGGTCAATAGGGTGTGTCACACTCACAAAATACATACAGATATCCGTTGGCAAAAACCCTTCAAGCTCAAAGGTATAACATAAGTAATCAAAGCGCGTAATCTGAGCCCCTTCACGGTTTCCATCGGCGGTCAGTATGTAAGTCTCAATGGCATCCCAACGATCGTCCATGCGCCGTTCAAACGACGATGGACGCGTACACCCCGAAACGATTAAAACAAACAGCATCATCAAAATCATGGTCAGTCGTTTCATTCAAAAAGCTCCTCTCAAAAAGCCACCGCAAGCGGTGGCTTATTTTTTTAACCAAATTTGTCGTATAACACATTTTCATCTTTTATGTCGTGTTTTTTTAGAACTTTAATACACGCATCAATCATCCCTGGTGAGCCACATAAGTAGGCTTCACTTTCACTTAAATCCCCTGTCATGCGGTCGAGGACGTCAGTAATCAGACCAGTTTCACCTTTCCAATCGTCGGTGTCTTCCGGATGTGAGAGCGCGGGAATGTACTCAAAGTTCGGAAACGCTTTAGCAATGGCTTGCATCTCTTCCGTATAGTACAAGTCACGTACAGCTTTCGCACCAAAGAAATAGCGAACTTTTCTTGGCATCCCCATGTCTTGAAGACGGTATAGAATGGAACGAATGGGCGCTTTACCTGATCCCCCGGCGATGCAGACCATGTCACGCTTACTCTCTTCTCTTAAGAAGAAATCACCATAAGGTCCTGTGATGATGATGTCATCACCCGCAAGTAACGCTTTGTGAACAAAGGTGGTTGCTAAACCGCCAGGCACTAAACGGATGATAAACTCAATGTGATGAGGATCGTTCGGGTCTGAAGCAATGGAGTATGCACGAATGATTTCAATGCCTGGGACTTTGATTTGCGCATACTGACCAGGTTTGAACTCCATGGTATCGGGTTCGATGAGTTTAAAGCGCACCAACTTCGTATCGTAGGTTAGGTCTTCTACTTTGATGGCTTTCGCTTTGTACTCCAAAGCACCTAGAAGACTTTTCGGAATCTCAACCTTAATGTTTTCACGTACTTTAACTTGGCAAGACAGACGTACGTTGTTCGCTTTTTGTTCTTTATCTAAAAACGGTTCTTCAGTCGGGCGAACGTCGCCCCCGCCTTCTGTGACGCGGACCTTACAAAAGCCACACGTTGCCTTTCCACCACAGGCGGAAGGAATGAAGATTTTTTCTTTCGTAAGTAGGTTTAGTACGGTGTCACTGTCGGTGACTTTAATTTCTTTTTCGTTGTTGACAAGAAGCGTGCGCTCGCCTGCCGTACCAAAAAAATTGTCAGCCCACACAATGATTAAAGTGATCACCACTAAAACCGAAACGAGAATAATAGGTATAAAGAGTAAATCCATGGGATCACGTCCTTCTTAAAAGATTGAAAGTCCTGTAAAGCCGATAAACGCAAGCGATAAGATGCCTAAGATAATGAAGACAATGCCACGGCCAGCTAAGCCACGTGGAATGCCTGTGTTTTGAGCGAGTTTTTCACGAATGCCCGCCACAAGGACAATCGCCAGAAACCAACCAATCCCGGCACCGAAAGAAAAGGTCGCGGTTTGAATGAAGTTGTAGTCACGATTCACAAAGAACAGTGAGACCGCTAAGACCACGCAGTTTACCGTAATCAAAGGTAAAAATAGGCCGAAACTGTTGTACATTTTGGGGAAATATTTTTCAATAAAGAGCTCTAAAAATTGCACTGTTGCAGCAATCGTGGTGATGAACACAAGCAAGGAAAGCGTTTCGGTCCCCGTCGCCCTTAAAAGAAGGTAAATCGGGTAGTTGATGATGCCGGTTAAGGTGACCACAAAAATGACCGCAATCCCCATGCCCTTGGCGTTTTTCACATTGGTCGAAATGGCAATTAAAGGACACATCCCTAAGATAAACGTTAAAGCGATGTTTTGCGTCAGTACCGAGGTAATAAAAAGATCAAAGATATCTACCATCATAAGCCTCCTATTCTGACACCGTTTCGAAATTGTTGGTGAGTTCTCTTAAAGCCCAAATGAGCAGCCCTAAAACAAAGAAACCACCAGGTGCAAGTGCCATGGCCACCCAGTTTGTCCAAGTGTCAGGCATGATGCGCACATCGAGGATGGTGCCAAACGCTAGAAGTTCACGAACCACCGCGACGATGACAAGGACATAGGTGTATCCTAAGCCATTGGCAATCCCATCAAAGAAGGTATAGCGCAAGGGATTTTTCACCGCAAAGGCTTCTGCTCGTCCCATGACAATACAGTTGGTGATGATCAACCCTAAGAACGCACCAAGGGCTGCCGCAATGAGTGGGAAAAACGCTTCTAAAAACAGTTGCACCATGATCACAAACGAAGAAATAATAACCATATACGTCACCATGCGGACACGGCTTGGGATAAAGTTTCGAATCAGTGAGACCGTCAATGAACTCATGGTCACCACGAACACCACCGCAAGTCCCATCGCAATGGCATTATCAACGCGGTTCGTGACCGCTAAAGCCGAACAAATCCCTAACACCGCAATCGCGATTGGATTGTTCGTCGTGAGGCCATCACGGCTGATGTTATACCATTTTTTATAGCGTAAGCGTATCAGTTTCATGTGGCCCTCCTATTCTTCCTCAGCGAACGTACGCCAAACATCGGCGCGGCGCTGATAAGCTGTTCTTAAGATGGTTTCAAAACGTTCACTGGTGCGTGTTCCACCAGTGATTGCATCGACGTAATTGGGGTCACCCGGCACAGAATCGTGCGAAATGGTGATGGACTCTGACAGATGTGCTCCCACATAATTATTTAAGTACGCTCGCTCGGTGATGATGCCACCAAGTCCTGGCGTCTCTTCTTGTTCTAAAATCGTGATTTCAACAATGGTTTTAAAATCATCTTCAAGGGTAATCACCCCAATGATTGGACCCCAAACACCGCCACCTTCAAATTGAAAACTGATGTTTCCTGAAGCTGGATGACGGAAAAAGACGAGCGGCGTGTCTGAACCTTCTTCTTCAAGCTCAATCACTTCAATACGATCATTAAAGATTTCATTGACTTCACCCGCCGTAAAAGCAATGTCATTGGCTTGTAAAATAGCGGATTGAAGCGCAGCTTGTTGGTTGGCTAAAATACGTTCACGGGTTAACAAACTGACACCCACCAGTAAAAACGAGGTAATTAAGCCCATCGCTAGGACAAAGACAAGCATTTGTTTTGTCTTATTCATGCGCTCACCTCCTTATCTAAATTAGGTTTAGCAAACCAGCCATCAAACAATGTCCCCACAGCGTTCATGATGATGATGGCAAAAATTACACCTTCAGGAAAAGCGCCAAAATTACGAATCAAGAACACAATGAAGGCAATCCCAATCCCATAAAACACTTTACTCTTAGCCAGCTTCGGAGCCGTCACGGGTTCTGTCGCCATAAAGAAAGCCCCAAAGATTAACCCACCCACGAAAAGGGAGTTGATGGGATCTGCGACCCGATCGGTGATGAAGCTTCCCAGTACCGTAAAGAGGAAAAAACTACCGATGATGGCAACTGGAATACGCCAATCAATGACTTTAAGCACAATCAAAGCGATGCCTAAAATGATGGCGCCAAGACGAAACGCGTCACCGACGCTGCCGGCGGTGCCTCCAAGCAATAAATCAACCAAAGAACTGTTAAACGTCCCTGCGTTCAGTTGAATGAGTGGCGTCGCTGAGGCGATCGCATCGAGCGAGGCTTGACTGCCTGGGTTAAACCAACCATTCACTGGCGAATACCAACGTGTGGCCATAAGAACAGGGAAGGAGACGGTTAAAAACAAAGCGCCTACCGCAGCTGGGTTGAACACATTGTTTCCATAGCCACCAAAAATCAATTTACCAAAGAAAATACCAAAGCCTGCGCCCACACCAACCATCCACAAAGGGGCCGTGGGAGGGACGAGCATGGTGAGGATGAGTGGCGTAATCATCCAGCTTGGATCGAGTGTTTTTTTTCGCGCTTTGGCAATCAAAACCTCAAACGATAAGCTGACACCGTAGGCTACCGCTGCGATGGCGAGAATGTAAGGGCCATAACGGAAAACTGCACCAAGCAGTAAGACGAACAGCGCCCCAAATAAAATCCACAAATGTTTTACATTGGGTGTCGCCTGAATTTTAGTTGACATGAAGTCACCACTTTCTTTAAATTGAAAAGCATCTTGCTCATCGCAAAAATGCTTATTTAATACTTAGATTATATCATAATGTACTCGCAATAAGCCGTTGGAAAAGTAACTTTTTTGACAATCAAGGCAAGATTTGATTGGTGAACCAAAAATGTAACAGCCCGTAGGTGATTGCAGCACTCATGAAAACATACGTCAACACCAAACCTCTGAGTTTCGGTGCAATCAACGTTTGATTGAATTTTTTCTGTTCTTCAGGTAGGTTTAAACGAACAAAAAGTCGTGTCTTTAACTGTTTGGCAGAGGCATAAAATCCCACGCCTAAGACAGTTGAAACTGCCAAAGAAATGCCGAAAGCTACCGCTTCAAAGGGCACTAAGATAAGCATGATGAGCCACACAACAAGGACAACCCCTGTTAAGGCCATGCTCGTGTAAACCAACCAGTTCAACAGTGTCCAAAAGCGATCGGCTAAGCGAGCGTCCAACAACCAGGAAAATCGGTTCCTTAAGGCTATGAATGTGTACGTTGTGTTCAATGTGAAAATCATGTAGGCGGAAAACATGAGAATGTACCACAAAAATGCTTCTTCCATACCATCACCTCTTCTAGCATATCAAACCTTCCGTTGTGGAGGGTCTTTCGCGCTTTATTTTTTTATGTTTTTAACGCTCATTTTGTGCTTCATATAGACTGATTTCACTCTCACAAACAGCTTCGTAAAACCGGCGTTCATGTGAGACCAACAAGAGTGTCCCTGGATACTCAATCAAGGCATCTAGAAGTGCTTCTTTCGCCGCTTGATCTAAGTGATTGGTTGGTTCGTCCATGATCAACACATTACTTTTTTGATGTTTTAGTAACGCTAAACGCACCTTGGTTTTCTCACCACCTGAAAGCGTCTTTAAAGGACGTAACGCCAAATCAGCATCTAAGCCGTGCTGGGCTAACAGGGTAAAGACTTGGCGACGATCAAACTGAGGATAAGCTTCATGAATGGTTTGAAAAGGCGTGAAACGATCGTCTAAATCACTGTCTTGAGCAAAATAGGAGACTTGAGCCGTGTCAATCCACTCATAGGAGCCTTGTAAGGGACTTAACTGCTGGGTTAGGGTCTTGATAAGGGTGGTTTTTCCAATCCCATTCTCACCAGTGATGACCACTTTTTCTCCTTTGCGAAGAATAAAATCTAGCGGTTCAACCAATGGCTCGTGATAGCCGATTTCTAAATGTTTGACCTTTAACACATCACGTCCTGTGGGGGTACTAAAAGGAAAGGCAAAGACATACGTTCGAGTCTTTAAAGGGGGCGCAATGCGTTGCGTTTTAGCCAACATTTTACGTCTGGACTGAGCCCGCTTCGTGGTGGTCGCACGGGCAATGTTTTTGGCAATGAAAGCTTCCGTTTTTTTGATGAACTTTTGTTGTGTCACAAACGCTTTTTGGTGTTGTTCTTGACGGAGCTGAGCGGTCGCTAAATACGTCTCAAACGATCCTTTGTAACGTTCAATTTGGCGTCGCTCAAGCGCCCAAACCACCGTCGCGATTTCGGCTAAAAAGGCTTGATCATGGGAAATCACTACGAACGTTTTGCTGTAGCTTTGTAGAAACTTACTCAACCATGCGACATGCTCAGCATCCAAGAAGTTGGTGGGCTCATCCAACAATAAAACGTCGTGTTCTTCTAACAAAAGTTTGGCGAGCATCACTTTCGCGCGCATCCCACCCGAACACTTCTCGAGGGGAAGCTGTAAGGTGCTCTCATCCATACCAAGCCCCTGTAAAAACTTAAGAATGTTGCTTTTGAAAGCGTAAAAATTGGTGGCGAGAAGCTCTTCCCCCAGCGTTGCGGCACGGTTAAGCAGTTTCATTTGAACCGTCTCTTCTGCGTTCGCAGCTTGGACGTAAAGTTCTTCCATTTGTGCTTCTTTTTCAAATAAAGCGGCATAGGCCTCAGCCATATAACTCATGACGGTGTGGGCTTTAGGCAACGTCGCGTATTGATCTAAGTAACCCAGTGAAAGCTTAGGCAGTGTCTCAACAGTGCCTTGATCGGGTTTTAACTGCCTTGAAAGCAGCTTTAAAAAGGTCGTTTTACCGGTTCCATTTGGCCCCACTAAAACCACATGTTCACCCTCAAATAAACGCACCGAGGCGTCTTCTAATAAGGGATTGTCTTGATAGCTAAACGAGAGTGCTTTGACATCCATATAACTCATAAAAATCACCGGGTTTCATTATAGCGTATCTTGGCGCAGAAAAAAAGCCGCAATGCGGCTAATCTTCAAGTTCATCGAGGATTTGTCTTAACAGGTCGACACGGTCGGTGATGATGCCGTCCACGCCTAAGGCAATGAGTTGTCTCATTTGGTCTTCGTCGTTCACGGTCCAGTAGTGTACCGCGATGTTGTGACGCTGTGCTGTACGCACAAATAAGCGGGTGTTGAGTGTAAAGCCTCCAGAGGACTGCGGGACTTGCAAAGCCGCAATCGGCGCTCTAAAAAATTGGGTCAAACGCAAATGGTGCAAAATGAAGTATTGATACACCCCATCTTCTTGTGGGGAAAACAAAAGATTTGGGTGGGTGGTTTGTTTCGCTTCGACCAACAAATCATAGATGTCGCGGTGGAACGAACTTAAAAGGACGCGGCTGTATAGGTCATCCTCCATCTCTTCGTTCAACGCATCAAACAATGTCAGTAAGGTTGCGAGTGCTTCTGCGCCAAGGTCTCCGAACTGCTTAATTTCGAGCACATAACGTTGGGTTGGAAAGGCACGCACAAGTTCTTCGATGGTGGTGATTAAAAAAACCTCATCATCCCGAGATGTGACGGAAGATGGACAAGCAACGTCGGTGGGGTTAACGGTTTCGCCAAGGTGATTGGTGTAGGGCACAAGGTCACCGATGCGAAACCCATTGGGACCATCCAGCGGGCTGTTGAAAGCAAAATTGACACGGTTCTCAATCAAGAACTGATAGTCTACTAAATGCGCTTCTTGTCCCGGAGGCAAGTCTGAATTGCGATCAAAGGTTCGGTCATGACTGATGACGAGAACCTTGTCGCGCGTGAGCACTAAGTCGGCTTCAAAGACGACATCAGGGTCGATGTTAAATGCATTACAGTAGGCTTCCATCGTTGATTCAGGAAACAAATGGTGGCTGCCTCCATGCGCAATGTTTAGGGGTCCTTGATGGGATGCTCGAAAGGCATTATCGCCTTGCACTTGCTGGGGCAATGGAAGGATGGCGATCAAGGCCCAAAGCACAAATAAAATCAAAAATCCTAACCCGATGCGTTTGAGTAAGGTCATGTCTTCACCTCTTTTATGTTGTTGACACCATTATACTCGATGTTATGTGAAGATGGATTGAACACGACTTTTTTCATCGCAAACCCACTTTGACCGGGTTCTTTATGTTGCCACGACGGAACATGAATACAGGACTAACCAGAAAAAAAGCCGCAACGCGGCTAATCTTCAAATTCATCCAGTATTTGTCTTAAAAGGTCAACACGGTCTGTGATGATGCCATCCACACCTAGCTCAATCAAGGTGCGCATGTCTTCTTCACGGTTGATGGTCCAATATTGGACAGCGATGTTGTGACGTTGAGCGGTGCGCACAAATAAGGGGGTGTTAAGGGTGAACCCTCCCGACGCTTGGGGCACTTGCAAAGCAGCCACGGGTGCTCTGAAAAACTGGGTCAAACGTAAATGGTGCAAGATGAAGTATTGATAGACGACATCTTCTTGTGGCGAAAAGAGCAAGTTAGGGTGCGTGGTGCGTTTCGCTTCAACGAAACGATCGTAGATGTCGCGGTGGAAGGTTCCCAAGAGAATCCGACCATACAAATCGCCTTCAATCTCTTCGTTTAAGGTGTCAAGTAACGTCAGCAGCGTCTCGAACGCTTCACCACCAAGGTCACCAGATTGCTTAATTTCAAGCGTGAACAATTGATTCGGAAAGGCTCGAATCAACGCTTCGATGGTGGTGATTAAGAAGACTTCTTCGTCCCGATTCGTCACGGATGATGGGCATTGTACATCGGTGGGCAAGACGGTCTCACCACGGTAATTCGTATAGGGCACCAATTCTCCTACACGAAAGCCATCCGAACGGTCAAGACGGTTGTTGTAGGCAAAGTTGACACGGTTGTCAATCAAATACTGATAATCCACTAAGTGGCCTTCTTGACCTGGTGGCAAGTTTGAGTT
>SKJA01000062.1 GCA_007116105.1 Candidatus Izemoplasma sp. | reverse complement strand
TCGGCCTTGAGTGCTAAAGGTTGGGTGTGTTGACCAGATTCGCTCACCAAGCGCTTGAACATGATCGTTGGCTTGTTGCATGAGGCTGCCATACCTTAAGCTAGCAACGCCTCGTGCGGATGACCATCCTTGTTCAATCAGTCTTAAGTTGAGCAAAGTCCCATCCACCCATACGTACCCTAGATGGCGGCCGAACGTATCAACGCGTGTGAGGGATGCATCAGACTCTAGGACGATGGTGTTGGCTTGGGAGAGTGCTTCACAGGCGTACTCTGTGGCTTCTGCTCCCCAAGGTTCAAAGTAATGAGACGCTTCTGGGGTATCCACCCCGATGAAGCGAACCCGAATGACGGTATTTTCAGTCATAAACTCTGCTGTATCGCCATCTTCACAACTTACCAAATCAACCATGCCTACCCCTGTGGCGATAAACGCATCACGCAGGGCACCTTCCGGTGCATCCAAGGTGCGCGACCAGTGGTAATCAAGGGTTGGTGGCGTGGACTCTTCAGCACACGCCACCAAAAGCATCGTTGAAAGGATGATAAAACCAATCAGCAATGCTTTATGAAAAGTCATCTTATTGACCTAACTGACTTAACATCCGGCGAATGGCTTCATCAATGGTACGAGTTCCTGCATAAATGGCTTCAAATAGAAGCTCTGATTCGTTCCGTGCTCCAGAAGAAGAGGTGCGTCCAATGAAGGCTGGATCGAAGGAGAACCAATCGACTTGTACAAAGGCAGCAGACGCGGCTTGAACGAATGGTAAACGGTCGCGTTGATCAAAGGTTAAACCAGTTAACCCTACTTCATTGTAACGGTCGATTAAACCTAAGAATGCTTGATATTCATCCGTCTCAAATCCGGATACACGCACAGGCACATAGCCTGTGTTCATCGCAAAGTTTGCGGTATTTTCAGTGTTTGTCATGTAACGAATGAGTAACCAAGAAGCTAAACGCTCAGCATCCGTTGCATCTGAAATGATCGCAATGTTTGGACCTTGTTGCATTGAAGAGAAGGTGCCGCCCTCTTTTTGAACGGTTGGTAAAACGCCCATTTCAAAGACGCCGAACTTACCATTTTCTAAACGAGGAATGTTGTGACGTGTGCCTGCCGTAGAGCCTTGAGACATACAGACATCCCCGCGTTGGAACGGTTGTGAACCAAACGCTTGATCCCATTCAATTGGAAAAGCTAAAATGTTGCGGTTCATTAAATCTTCAAAGAACGATAACATCTCACGAGTGGTTGCGTTGTCAATCAAGATTTCCCCGTTTGCGTTAGTGTACGGTGCGCCCCACTGACGTGAAGAGTTTACGAAGAAGTTTGCAGCAGAGTCAACGTTGATGAGGAATTCACATTGCATCGCACCCGTGCCGAGGATGTCGGTGGTTTCAGCAATTTCAATGATGCGTTCCCATGTGATAGGTTGTGTTGGATCAAAGGTAATGCCATGGTGTTCAAACACGGTGCGGTTGTACACTACCATTTCCGTTGATTTAGCAAATGGCATCGCGAACAATTTACCATCAAAGATGTCTTGACGGTTTTCATCTAAGAACCCTTGAACGAAATCATCTAAATCCACACCATGGTCTGGGTGGTTGATGAAGTCATCTAAAGGAATGATTGCATTCCCATTAAGATACTCAACAAAATGGTCTGGATAACCCATCACGATCGTCGGTGTGGTTCCTGCAACAATGGCTTGAATGGTTGCATCACGAACACCAGACCATCCACCTTGTGACAACTGAACGATGTTCACTTGTGGGTAGGTTTCTGTAAAGGAATCAAACATTGCTTGCATTAAATCTGCATTGGCTTGTCCAAATCCAGTCCAAATGGTGATGTTGATTGGTTCATTCGGTAACTCATCTAATACTGTGACTTCGGTCTCTGCACGACCCCCGCCACCTAAACAAGCACTTAAAGTTAAGACAAAGATGAAAGACATGAGTAGTGTAAACACTTTTTTCATGCGGTAAAGCCTCCTTCGTATTTTTTATTCAATTGCATTATATGCGTTTTTTTATTAAGCACAACCACTTAACGTGTGTCATGCACAATAACTAACCTTTAATACCACTGCGTGAGACACCACGGATAATGTATTTCTTGAGTGTCAAAAAGACAAACAACAGTGGCAGTGTCACGAGCAACGCGGCCGCCATTTGTTCGTTGTAAGCGGTGACCCCTAACGCATCGTCAAAGGCATTCCGTAAACCGTTAGACACTAAGCGGAATTCTTCACGTTGGGTGACGAGGCGTGGCCAAATGTAGGCGTTCCAAGTTCCCATCGCGTTTAAAATGGTGATGGTGATGATGGTTGGCATCGCAATTGGAACCATGATTTTCCATAAATATTGAAGATCTTTCGTGCCATCGACTTTGGCAGCGTAATACAGTTCGTTAGGAATTTGTTTAAAGGTTTGACGTAAGAAGAAAATATAGAAAATACTGGTCATAAAGGGAATCGTCATCGCGAGTAACGCTGTGGTAAACGTTTGTTCACGAATCCATCCAAGTTCAACCACGGTTAGGAAGTTGGTGATGACGAACATTTCACCAGGAATCATCATCGTCGCTATAAGCGCCATAAAGAGAATGTCGCGTCCAACAAAGTTTAAGCGTGCAAACGCAAACGCTGCGAACACCGTGGTGATGATGGTTCCAACGGTTGAAATCATCGATACGATGACTGTGTTGTACATAAAGCGTGCAAAAGGTGCACGTTCAAGGGCTAAAGCAAAGTTACTGAACTGCCAGTTTAAGGGATTGACCCATAAAATAGGTGGGGAAACAAACACATCCGCTTCTTCTTTAATCGCGGTCATAATCATCCAGTAAAACGGAATGATGACGAAGATCGCAAAGAGCGCTAAGAGGGTGTATAAAATGGTTTGACGAAGAATGACTTTCCGTCGATTTTGCTTCTCATCGCCATAGACGACTTGCGTAGACATAGCCATACAATCCCTCCTCTAATAGTGTACGCGTTTCTTACTGACTTGCATGTTAACAAGTGTGAAGAAAAGCGTAATTCCGAATAAGACAATCGCCGCAGCTGCAGCCTCTGACAAGGCTCCTGTGACACCCGATCGATCGAGCGCATCGTAAACGAGCGCCACCATGGTGATCATCGCCCGGTCATTCCCCGGAGGACCTAAGCGTTCACCAAACATCCCAATGACTTCAGTGTAGGTTTTAAAGGACCCAATAAACGACGTGATGGTAATGTAGAAGATCATGGGTGAGAGTAAAGGTACCGTAATCCGTCTAAAAATGCGGTAACGGCGTGTAGAATCGACGCGAGCCGCATCATAATATTGCTTGTCAATGTTTTGCAGGCCACTTAAGAAGACCATGATTCTAAACGCGAGCGACGACCACGTGGTAAACACTAAGAACGCAATCATGGCCATCCCCCAGGTGGCTCTTAAGCCTACCCAGTTGATGGGACTGAAACCAATCCAACCCAACATCGTGTTGACTAAACCAAAGTTCCGGTTGAATAGAAACGCAAACGCCATCCCAATCGCAATCGCATTGGTCACATACGGTAAAAAGAAGATGGTTTGGAAAACTCCGCGAAACTTCACAATCGAGTTTAACCAAACGGAGACCAACAATGCGATGATGACTGCAATAGGCACCGACACGAAGGTGATAATGAGCGTGTTGGTTAGGGCATCACGGAAGTTTGGGTTACGAAACACGAACCCAAAGTTTTCAAAGAAAGTAAACCCTTCCCACGTTCCTTGAAGGTAGTTGAAATCTCTTAAAAACGCGAGAAAGAATGCATTGAAAATTGGATAAAAGGTAAAGATAATCAACAATACCATGGCCGGAGCCAAGTAAAACCAGGCCTTTATATTATGCTTATCCTCTAACATCGTTAAATCCTTTCGCCAGTGGCAGCATCAAAGAGGAACATTTTGTGAGGTTTCACTGAGAGAGAGATGCCTTTGCCCGGTTGAATTTTTTGGTCCGCCTCGACAATCGCACGGAACGTTTTGCCTTCTTCGACAGGATTTTTTATGATCAACGTCGTGTCACGACCGATGGTTTCGACAAACTCAACTTCAACTCTAAGACTGCCTGTCTTTAACACTTTGAAGCCTTCTGGGCGAATGCCGATACGCACCTTACGATCTTCTAGATCACTTTCACCAATGGACGCTCCATTAAGATGAATCTTTCCGCCTTTGATTTCGCCATCAAACATGTTGATCGGAGGCGTTCCTAAAAAGCGCGCTGTAAACTCATTGATGGGGTCATCATATACCCCTTGTGGCGACCCTTTTTGTTGCATAAGGCCATCTTTCATGACGACGATTTCATCCGAGATACTCATCGCCTCTTCTTGGTCATGCGTGACGAAAAGGGTGGTGATTCCAGTTTCTCTTTGAATCCGTTTAATTTCTTCACGGGTCTGTAAACGCAAACGTGCGTCAAGGTTTGACAGTGGCTCATCGAGCAAGAGTACTCGTGGTTTTTTGACCAATGCGCGGGCAATGGCTACCCGTTGTTGTTGACCCCCAGAAAGTTGCGCTGGTTTACGGTCCATCAATTCACCAATACCCACAAGATTCGCAATGTCTTGCGCTTGTTGAAGCGCTTCTGCTTTAGGGACTTTTAAATTCTCCAGTGGGAAAAGAATGTTTTGGCGAACTGTCATGTGCGGATAAAGCGCATAATTTTGGAACACAAGACCGATGCCGCGTTCTTCCGGTGGCACAGTTGTGACATCGTCATCCCCAAAGAAAATACTCCCTTCCGTAGGTTTTAGCAAACCTGAAATCATATAAAGGGTGGTGGATTTACCACACCCTGATGGGCCGAGTAAGCCAATCAGTTTTCCAGAAGGAATGGTGACGTCAAGCTGGTTAACAGCGATGGTTTCTTCTTGCTTTTTTGACTGAAAGATTTTCGTCAAATTGTTTAATCTGATTTCCATTGTACTCTCCTTAAGTAACGTTAAAATTTATCACGACAGTATAGTATACTATAAAACGCTTACATGCAAAACAAAAAATCGCAATTTAACATAAATTAACAAGACCGACTTAGGATGAAAACAAGTCGGCCAAGAAGCCACTCGTCACAACCCACCAAACCGCAAAGATCACTAAAAAGAAGAACGCGATTTTCGTAGCGAGTTTCAACCAGTGATACACACCCACAATCGCAATTCCCGCGACAGCGACCAAAATTAAGACTTGAGTCAAAAAGTTTTGGGCACTTAACGTGTTATACATCCAGTCTATCAATGCTTGTAAAGGGATTAAGGATTCTAAAAATTCATCCATGCTTTCGACAAAGGGAAACGACATAAACACACTCCTTTTTATTTTTGATAAGCCTTGCGGCCTTCTAAAGCCTTAAACAATGTGATTTCATCCGCATATGAGATGCTGCCACCCGCTGGTAAGCCATAGGCAATACGGCTGACCGTAAGATTGGTAGGCTGTAACAAACGTTCAATGTATCGCGCTGTTATCTCACCAGCATCGTTCAGGTTCGTGGCTAAAATGACTTCTTCATGGGCGTCATTTTTTAACCGTTCAAACAAACTTTTGAGGTTGAGTTGATCGGGTCCAATCCCTGAAGACGGCGCAATCACGCCTCCTAAGACATGGTATAGGCCATGATAGGTTTGCGTTTTTTCAATAACCACCACGTCTTTGACGTCTTCCACCACTAAAATTTGACGTTGATCGCGTTGCGGATTTTGACACAACTGACAGTGTCCTTGGGTGGTTAAAAAACCACAGGTAGGGCATGGTTTTATGTCCTCTTGCAGGGCGGTTAAGACCGCTTTAAAACGATCCAAATCTTCCTGTGAAAAGGTGGTTAGCGTATGAAGAGCATAACGTTCAGCGGTTTTAGCACCCACGCCAGGGTAGCGTCTGAATTGTTCAATGAGCGCTTCGAGCGCTTCAGGATAGCGCATTAAATCAAGCCGCCCATACCCGCTTGGAACTGGCCCATGGTGTTCGCGGTTTCATCGTCAATCTTACGCATGCAGTCGTTCACCGCCGCGACAATGGTGTCTTGCAATAAGTCTAAGTCTTCGGGTAAGTCAAATGCCTCTTGATTAAGAGTGATGGACACCATCTCTTTGCCGCCGTTAAACTCGACGTTGACCGCGCCTCCACCTGAGGTGCCGTAGAAGATTGAGGCTTCTAACTCTTTTTGTGCCTTCAAAATATCTTTTTGCATTTGTTGAAGCTTCTTCATCATATTTGGGTTCATACTTAATCTCCTTTCTTAACTTTTACGACGTCATCACCGAACAAATCACGGGCTTCTTTTTCAGCGCCGTTCATCACATCGGTGTAGTCGTCTGACGTTTTTGTCACAATTTTTAAACTCGGGTGTTCGATCGGGGTTAAACGAATCCATTCATCGTCCTTTTCGCGGACTTTAAATTGTCGGACAAACTCATCACTGATGGGTGCCCACACCGCTTCAGGCAGTGCTAAGAAGCGAATGTCTCGTTGATAGTATTCGCTCAATAAGCTCAAGACTGTCTCGTGAGTTTGTGGCTTCATGATGCGGTTACAAATGGCCGGTGAACCATACGTTGCAATAATCATCACCCCGTTGGTGGCCACCATGGTTCCTTCAGTGACCAACTTAGCGACGGACATTTGCGCCCCTTTTGCATACCGTTCTAAATCGTACCAACGTTTATTCATGTCGATGCGCGCTTCACGGTCTCCTGTGTTTAAGACATCTTCCACGAATTGAATGTCGTAGGTTTCGTAGGTTTTATGATAAAAACGGTCATACAATGCTTGGTATGGGTCGCGCTTGACTTCTGCTTGAGGCTTCGGTGTTTCAGGCACCGGGGTCTCTCTTTCAGGTTCAAGCTCAGGTTCTGTAGTCTCTGGTTCCTCGTCTTCAACAGCCGGCTTAAAATGCTCGAATGGATCGGCTTTTGGTGGCTGGGAAGTGGCCTCTTCACTTGCTTTTTCAACCCAGGATGACTCAAGTGCTTCTACTCTTTTTAAGAGCGCTTGAACGTCATGTTTAAGGCCGATGGAAGTGTCTTGTTGATCGTCTATCATACGCATTAAGGCCAAATCTAAATAGAGTCGTCCACTGAGTCCAAAACGCATTTGTTGTTTGGTGTGATGGAGCACATCCAAATAGTAGAACACTTTACTAGGTTTGAGTTGTTTGAGATAGGTCGTGTAGTGTTCGTTAGGCACCGTGGTGGTGGTTTGTGCGCTGTATAGCGCAATCAAAACGTCGCGGTAAAATTGAATGGCGTCATCGATAAAGCGATGACTCTCTTTGCCGCTTGCCAGCAGTGTTTCAATCAACTTTAAAGCTTCGACCAGTGCTTGATCTTCAATCGCTTGGGCGATGTCAAGCATCGTTTCTTGCCCAATTGAGCCCCGGATCGTATGCACATCCTGTGTGGTAATGATGCCTGTTGAAAAAGCATGGGCTTGGTCGAGTAAACTGATCGCGTCCCGCATTCCACCGTCCACCGATTGGGTGATGAGGGTTATCGCATTAGGTTCAATCTCAATGCCCTCTTTGGTGATGATTTCACTGAGGCGTTCATGCATTTCTAGTTCAGAAATGCCTCGGAAATCAAACCGTTGACACCGCGAATGAATGGTGGCCGGGATTTTATGTGGTTCGGTTGTTGCTAAAATGAAAATGACATGTTGAGGGGGTTCTTCTAACGTTTTCAATAGCGCATTAAAGGCGCCTGTTGAAAGCATATGAACCTCATCGATGATGTAGACTTTAAACCGTCCAACGGACGGTAGAAATTTGACCTTATCACGTATTTCTCGGATTTCATCGACACCATTGTTGCTTGCTGCATCAATTTCAATGACATCATGAATGGTGTTTTGCTCAATGCCTAAACAGGTTTCACATTGGTTACAGGGATTGGCGGTGGGTGCTTGTTCACAGTTCACTGCTTTCGCGATGATTTTAGCAATGGACGTTTTACCCGTCCCGCGAGGTCCACTGAAAAGATAGGCGTGTGAAAGTTTATCCGCCTTGAGCGCATTTTGAAACGTTTTTGTGATGTGTTCTTGACCCGCGACTTCACTAAAATCTTTCGGTCGGTAGGTGCGGTATAAGGCTCGGTAAGACACCCTCCTCACCCTTTCTCTTTTGGATTTTGCTCTTGAATTAAGACCATGGTTTCAGCCACAATCACTTCGATCACGGCTCTCGTTTGCGGATCTTGATTGAACCGTTTGGGAATTTGAGCCAAAGCAGCGTGATCGTTGGGGTTGTTCTTGAACAACTGGTAGGTATCAACCAAAGCTTTTTGAAACGCTTCATTTAAGCGTAGGTTTTTAAAATCTTCCGGTTTTAAATCGAGCGTAATGCGCGCCGCATTCGAGACATGAATGTTAAATTGCTTCTCGTTTCTCTTGGGCGCTTGCCGTTTCACAAGCTGAAGTAAAATCGCTTCATAGACCACCAATAAGCCCAGCACTAAAAAGGGGATTGCCCAAAGGTCTCCCAGCGCTTCAACAAAGCTAAGACCGTCACGCAAAACTTGCACAATGGTGTATAAAAGTACGACAACGCCAGTTAACACAAAGGCGCCAAAATAATATCTAAATTCTTTTTTAAATGGGATGGGTTTCATCGTATCACCTAGCTAACATTATACACCAAAATGCGCTAAATTGGGTGTCCTTTATGGTATAATTTTAGCAGGTGATAAGAATGATGAACGATACCATCGCTGCGATTTCAACCGCGCTTGGCCAAGGAGCCATCAGCATCGTTAGACTAAGCGGTCAAGAGGCTTTTGCGATTGCCGGAAAACTGCTTCGTGGGATAGACACCACCCGTGTCGCCTCACACACCATCCATTATGGTCATGTGTATGAAGACCAACGCCTCATTGACGAAGTGTTGGTGAGTTTTTTTCGTGCACCTAAATCCTTCACCACCGAAGACATGGTCGAAATCAACACCCATGGTGGCGTCTTCGTGGCCCAAAAGGT